>NZ_JBJMLX010000277.1:0-4273 GCF_045805085.1 Niastella sp. | reverse complement strand
CTCTTAACTAAAACCCGCGCGGGGTTTTTGAAGCGATTTGCCTGCTTTTCATCGTAAACCATCATTAAATCAGTCACATGAGAAAATTAATATATGCCATGCAGATGGTAGCTATGCTATTTCTGCTGAACAATATGGCTACCGCGCAGGGTATTTTAAAAGGTAAAATAACCAGCGAAAGTGGAGAGCCGTTGGCCAATGCATCCATTATTGTCGGTAGTAATAAAGGCGGTACTGCCACCGATTCAACGGGGGAATACCGCCTTTCTTTACCTTCAGGCACCCACAAAGTGGTTATCACCAGTGTTGGATTTAACCCATATTCTTTGACGGTTAAGATCGATAATTCCACTGTTACCCGGGATATAGTCCTGCAATTTGCCATTGCCGACCTCAGCGAAGTAGTGGTGGCAGTAGGCAGCCGTGCTTCGCAACGAACGTTCACCACCACACCATTACCTGTAGATAATATCAGTGCCTCGGAGCTGCAAAGCGCCGGGCAATTGTCATTTGATAAAGCCCTGCAATTGCGCGTGCCCTCCTTCAATACCGTAAACACACCGGTGAATGATGCTACCTCGTTGCTCGATCCGTATGAGATCAGGAACATGGGACCCAGCCGCACGTTGATACTGGTGAACGGCAAACGCAAGAACCCCAGCGCCCTGGTATATATTCAAACCTCACCCGGCCGCGGGGAAACCGGCGCCGATTTGTCGGCTATCCCTACCGAAGCCATCAAACGTGTAGAGATCCTGCGCGATGGGGCTTCTGCCCAATATGGTTCAGATGCCATTGCCGGGGTAATGAACGTGATCCTGAAAGACCGCTTCGATTATACCAATTTTAAAATAGCCAGCGGCCTCACACATAAGGGAGACGGATTTTCGATTTTAACCAGCCTGAATGGCGGCGCCAATTTTGGCAGCAAAGGATTTATCAATTACACCATCAATTTTCAACGGGAGAACAAAACCAACAGATCGGGTACGGTAGATGCTGAAGGCGACAATAACGACCTGAGTGCCGGTACCGCTGCCAGTCTGGAGGAAGTAAAAAAATACCTGGCGCGTTTCCCCGATGCAAATAATATCAGTGGTACGCCCACCAGCACCGCTGCCAAATTCCTGATAAATACAGGCATCCCTGTAAGTGAAAATACCGACTTCTATGCCAATGCAGCCTACATATATAAGAAAGTGCAAAGCTTTGCCAACTACCGTACCCCGTACTGGAAAGAAGATTATGGGTTGCTGCATGCAGCCGGTACGGAATACCTGGGTTATGGTCCCACTTTTGAAGGCGACTTAAACGACTATAACGCTACGGTTGGTTTTAAAACAACCAAAAACGGCTGGATGCACGACATCAGTTTTACTACCGGCGGAAACAAACAATTATATACCGTAGAGAACACGGTAAACCATTCACTCGGTTCAAAAAGCCCTATCCGGTTCAAACCCGGTGGTTTTGCGTTTAGCCATGTGGTAGGCAATATCGATATCTCCAAAGAGGTAACAGATAAATTGAATGTGGCTTTTGGCAGTGAGTTCCGCAGTGAGAACTTCCAGATCTTTGCCGGCGATACCGCCTCCTATACCGGCGAGGGCGCCAACTCATTCCCCGGAGTAAACGAAATAAACGCCATTAAAGTGAATCGTTTCAATATCGGCGGCTACTTCGATCTGAGTTACGATATCTCCAAAGCATTACTGGTAAATGGTACCATGCGGCAGGAATATTACAGTGATTTTGGAAGCGCTTTTGTTTGGAAGATCAGCGGCCGGGCTAAAGTTATCGGTGATAAACTCACCATTCGCTCTTCCATCTCAACCGGTTTCCGGGCGCCCAGTTTACACCAGATCAACCTGCAGATAGCCCAGCAAAGTTTTGTACCCGGACAGGGCATTCAAACCAAGGGTATTGTAAGTAATAAAAGTCCGCAGGCGCATTTGCTTGGCGTGCCTGCCTTAAAGCCGGAGAAATCGGTCAACTTCACGGCAGGTTTTGGCTTCACCCCCACAAAGAACCTGAGTGTTACGGTAGACTATTATCACATCGAAATAAAAGACCGGATCATCCTCAGCTCCAACATCACCAATACGGCTGCGGGCAATACCGAGCTGGATAATGTGTTACGTAACAATGGCATTGTAGGCGTAAGCTTCTTTACCAATGGCATTCACACCAGAACAGAAGGTATCGATGTGGTGGCTAACTATAAAAATATCCGGGTAGGCAATGTGGGCAAACTGACCATCAACATGGCTGGTAATTACACCCTGGCCAATGAGCTGAAAGGCAATGTTACCAATCCTAAATTGATCAGCGATGCCGGTCAGAGTACTATTGATCAAATACAGATAGCCCTGTTGACAACCAGCCGGCCAAAATACAAAGCCGTATTGGGTGGAGATCTTACGTTCAGTAAATGGAGTTTCCTGTTGAATAATACTTTGTTTGGTCCAACCACTTTCCGCAACGATGGCCTTGATAAAAACCTGAAGCTGGAGTTTCAAACAAAAGTGTTGACCGACCTGAATATCGGCTACCAGTTCAGCAGCCGGGTAAATGCGTCCATAGCAGTAAATAACATATTCAATATAACGCCGAAGTGGAAATTAAAAGCATTGAACAACGATGGCGACGCTATTTTAAGCGACCCGGCATTGGTGAAAAACAATGTCAATGCCATTACTTTCAACGGCAGGTATAGTATGGTAACTTATGATGGATCACATTTCAGTCAGCTGGGAACAACGTTTTTGGCGACGCTGAATTTTAAGTTGTAGATTGCCTGAAAACAAGGGGGCTGGCCTAAGGTCAGCCTTCCTTTAAAGATCATGATTACGTATACAACGTCAAAAACGAAGGAAGAGCTGGAGCAGATCCTGGCGCTGCAAAAACAAAACCTGGCAGTTGGGTTAACGGCTGAGGAAATAGCGGCACAGGGTTTTGTAACGGTATCGCATAGTTTTGAAGACCTGGATAAAATGAATGAACTGGAGGCGCATGTGATCGCTAAAGACAACGACCGTGTTATTGCCTACTTACTGGCTATGACCGTTCGTTCGCGGTGCGACATTCCCATTCTGCTGCCTATGTTCGGGATGTTTGAAGAAGTGACGTATCAATATAAAAAGATTGCTGACTATAACTATATCGTGGTAGGGCAGGTTTGTGTAGCGGCCAATTATCGCGGAAAGGGCATCTTCGATGCCTGTTACGCTGCGTATAAAAGTTATTTTAAAGACAGGTATGATTTTGCCATAACAGAGATCGCAACGCGTAACCAGCGTTCCCTGAATGCGCACAAACGGGTGGGATTTAAAACCATACATCAGTATACAGCGCCGGATGGAGAAGAGTGGAATATTGTATTGTGGAAGTGGTAAGTCGTGAATGGTCAATGGTGAAATGGGACTCTATGATTCAAAAGAGGCTGTTCCATGTTACAGGGAAATACAGTTATGATTCCCTGAAACTTGCAACCTGAAGCCTGAAACTGCCATTTATGAATAATGAATATAGAAATTAATGGATAAGTATTCTACATATCAAACTGAGGATTTCCTTAAAGATGAATCTTTTATCAATTGGGTGTTGGATCCCGAAGGGGAAAATAACCAGGCCTGGACGAAATGGATGAATGCCGGTTCTACAAAAAAGGAAGCAGCGCAAAAAGCAATTGAGATCATCCGTACCCTTGATTTTAAAAAGGAAACGATTGCCAGTGAATTTTACAACAACCTGAAACAACGGATCGATAATACGATTGCAAGCGAGCAGGCCATTCCATTACCACCAAAGCGATTGACAGGCAGCTGGCTAAAAGCGGCGGCGGTAATAGGTGCTTTACTTATCAGTGGGCTGGTGTTGTATTATTTCAGAAAACCGACTTACACATATATCTCAACACCATATGCAGCTACTAAAACCATATGGTTGCCTGATAGTTCAGAAGTGGTGCTGAATGCCAATTCTTCTATCCGGTTCGGCAGGAACCGTACAGCCGGCAAACGGGAAGTGTGGATAACAGGAGAAGCCTTTTTTAAAGTGCGCCATATTGATAGGGCCGGAGCCGCGCAACCTTTTGCCGTTTATGCCGGCGATGCGGTAATAGAAGTGCTGGGAACCGAGTTCAACGTAAAGACCATCAACAATACAACCGGTGTGCTGCTGCAAAAGGGGAAAGTGCGGTTCAGTGTTCCAGGCAAAAAAGCCGCCGCCATCATGCAGCCCAACGAGTATTGCCAGTATTCAGCAGCGCAGG
>NZ_JBJMLX010000276.1:0-8587 GCF_045805085.1 Niastella sp. | reverse complement strand
TCGTAGCCGGATGCGCCAGACCGGCATAAGTGCCCCGTAATTCCTCCGGCACATCCGGGTTCAGCCGGGTAAATTCTTTTACATGCAGTTCATAGATCACCGACCGGTCGTAAGGTATTTTGGGCTTCTGCACATTTTCCCAGTCAAACTGCTGATCTATTACCACCGATCGCGGCATATAGGGCGCACTATCGGTACCGTTCAGACTCAGATCATCTTCGCCCATTTTATAACTAAACACACTGTCGTGCCAGTCGATGGTCCCTGATATAGCCTTAGCATAGGGATCCAACAATAATTTATTTGAGTTGAACCGTTTTCCCTCGTTCGGATCATATGGCCCGTTAACGCGGTAACCATACAACTGCCCGGGTTTCAGATCGGCTACATAGATATGCCAGATGTGATGTTCGCGCTCCTTGAGCTTTATTTTTACGAATTCCGTTTTACTATCCAGGTTTTCGAAAAGACACAATTCCACTTCCTCAGCATGTTCGCTGTAAATGGAGAAATTAACGCCTTTTCCATCATACATCGATCCTAATGGAAAAGCCTTTCCGGGGTAAATGCCTGAAAATACCGTTTCGAGGGACGGATTTGTCCCTAATTTTTTTTCCGCTATCATATTGTAAATTTTAAACTTCTCCGGTGAGCAATGCAACCGGGAAATTGCTGAATATGGTATGTATTGGTAAATCTCCTGCAGCTTCAACTGTTTCGCCTGTAAAAACGTTTTGCCATTTTACCGGCGCATCGGCTGGCAGGGTTATAGAACAATTGGTTACCTGTTCTTTCATCGAGATCGGAGCTATCACCAGCACCCACTCCTTTTTATAGTGTCGTGCGTAAGCAATAATTCCACAATTAGTGGATGTGTATAAGGGTATATATTCGCCATGCAAAAAGACTGCCGCCAGTTGCCGCCGGCATTGCAGGCTTTTCCCGGTAACATAAAACTTTTCCAATCCTTCTTCTCTTTTTGAGGTAATATATTTCAACATTTCTGCCGGGCCTTTCTGTGCCCATTCTTTTATGTCTTCCAGATATTGTTTATAGATCTCAAAATCAACCGGGCGGCGGTTATCGGGATCCACATAACTGGTATTCCAGCCTTCGCTGCCCTGGTAAATATCAGGCACGCCAGGCGCGGTGATCTTCACCAGCGTTTGGGTCAGCGACAAAAGTTGTGCATGCGCCACTATTTGTTTAAAGAACGGAAGGAAGCTTTTTACAAAATTATGATCGGGTCGTAAGATCTTTTCAATAAACCGGCAGCCTGCTTCTTCATACTGCATTTCGGGCGACTGCCAGTTGGTAAACAGTTTTGCCTCCCGGATCGATTTTATATAATAGGCTTTCAACCGCTCCACGTATTCAGGTGTTACCTGCTCATCGGCGGGAAAACCGGCTACCAGGGATTGATAAATAAAATACTCGTCCTCTCCTGTGGGCATGGACTTCCCATCCCGGGTTTCTTTACAGGAGGCATTGATCAACCGCCACTGTTCATTTGCCTGCTGCCATTCGGTTGTAAACCAGGTAAGCGCATTCACGCGTAACCGGCCATCTTCCCCGCGTTTGGTATCGTGGGTGGAAGTGGCATTTAACGAAAATGGAGATTGCTGTTGCCGTTGCTGCATCCACTGGTGAAAATCGGGCGCCGTATAGTTCTCCTTATTGGGCGTGTCCCCTACTTCATTATGTCCTAACAGGGCGTTGTATACGTAAAAAGTAGTATCCTCCACGCCTTTGGCCGTAAGCGGACCCGTAAACTGCATGAGCCGTTTTTGAAATTCGAGCCGGCGTAAATTAATGGCAGGATCGTTTTCATCGAGGTCCCAGATGGTTTGCAATAATTGCAGGGTTTCCCGCCATTCAGATCCTCTTGTTATAGCTTCCTGAAATGTTTGTTCAATTATTTGTTGCGCCTTGCTGTCGGGCGCTTCTTCATCAGGATATAACCGGTACACCGGCAAACAGCACATCACCAGCGCGAGCGCCTGTTTGGCATCATCCGCCTTAAGTGTTTCGGGCACCAATTGCAGGTTGTAAAGGCTTCTTACGAGGTTACTCCATTCACCGCCCATATAGGTTTCCAGGAAGTGGCGTTTCTTTTCAAACGTTATGGTTTTATAATCCGGCAGGCCGGGGAAAAGCGATGTATAAAAGAGCTTCAACCGGCGGGCGCCCTCCATATTGGTCAGCAACCAGTTGATGTGGGAAGTAAATTCATACCCCGTAGTGCCCTGCACCGGCCAGTTGTTGGGCAGGTGTTCGTGTTGTTCCAGGATCTTTTCTACTATAACATAACAATCCTCACCAAAGAACTGCCGCAGCCGGTGTAAATATTCAACCGGTTTTTCCAGCCCGTCTATATGGTCAACCCGTAACCCATGCACCCCCTTTTGCCGGTACAGGTTGTGCAACAGCTGGTGGTATTCATAAAATACTTCTTCGTTGGCCATGTTCACGGCAATGAGCTCATTAACGGCAAAGAACCGGCGATAATTGATCAGTTGGTTGGCCTTTTGCCAAAAGCAAAGCTGGTAATACTGTCGCTCCAGGATATTTTGTACTGCCCGGGCATCGCTGTTTATGACTTCCAGCAGCTTGCGTACTTCCATTACAGCGGGTTCATTGGCAAGGAACGATTGTATAAGACCGGCCTTAATTTCGCGCCAGGAGTATAAAGGCCAGTCCTGCTCCGCCTCGGCGCGCAGTTGCTGTATCAGCTGCCCTACATCTTCCTGGTGCAGCAGAGCTAACAATGGTTCATACCCACCAATGGAAAGCGGATAAATGTTTTCACCATATTTTACTACAAAGCCTTCCGGGCCCAGATCTATTTTAATTTCCTGTTGCTGTAAACATTCCGGCAATGGCCTGCCCAGGAAAGGCACCATCAGTTTTCCATGCAGCAACGGATCGGGATGTTGCCAGTCAATATCGAACCAGTTGTAATAAGGGGAATGCGGCCCCCGTTCCAGTACATCGGCCAGGCGCAGGTTGCTCATGGCAAAGACCATATGGTTGGGCACTATATCCTGCAGCCAGGTCATATCTTTTTGCTGTAACGCCCCGTTGATCCGATATAACTGGTCAACAGTGCCAATTTCACCATTCAATGTATAGGGATCACATACATCATAGCCATGCATACTACCTGCCGCGGCCGAAAAGAACGGGCTTGCATAAATGGTGGTAATGCCTAACTCATGTAAATAGGCTATAATTGCTTCTACCTTGTTGAAGTTAAATGCAGCATTCAACTGTAACCGATAAGTAGATACAGGTATCCTCATAAAAACACACTCCTTATTATTTATTCTTCCACCTTCTTTGTTACTTCGAAAACAAGAGCAGCCATCGGATTTACCAGGAAGGGCTGTTCGGGTTGCACTATCGACGGCGCCAGGCTGCCGGGACCATTCCACTCCACATCGGAGGTGTCGAACACTTTGGTACAGACCTTTTCGAATTGAATGTTCTCGGGTTGTTTTCCCAGGTTTAAACAAATAATCAGCACGGCGTCATTGCCATGCCGCTCAAAATGCAACACCTTGTTTTGAATGCGGATGTTCCGAACGGCATCATCGCGCCGGAAGTTTTGTAATGCCGGTTGTTCCTTACGAAAAGCGATCAGGTATTTATACAACTTAAACAAACCCGGTACTTCATCTGTTTGCCAGCTTAATTTTGATTGATTGAAGATGGTTTCGTCCTGCGGATTGGGCACTTCGCCTTCCCAGTTGAACACGGCAAACTCCTTACGCCGGCCTTCGCATAATTGTTCAATCAATACTTTATCTGAATGCGTGGTAAAATACAGGAAGGGATTCTTTTCGCCATATTCCTCACCCATGAACAACAGCGGCACATGGGGTGACAGCATAAGGGTGGCTGCCGCCAGCTTCAACCCATCGGAAGATATTATCGTACTAAGCCGGTCGCCCAGCAGGCGGTTGCCTACCTGGTCATGGTTCTGCACAAAGGCGATGAATTGATTGTACCCGGTATTGGCAGGTATTTTACCAAAACAGCGTTTGCGGTGTTTTGAATACTGCCCGGTATATACATACGAATTCTGCAGGGAGAGCGCCAGGTCTTCCAGGGGGCCAAAATCTTCATAATACCCCGTTTGTTCGCCGGTGATGGCCGAATGTAATGCATGATGAAACTCATCAACCCACTGCGCATCCAGGCCATAACCGCCTTGCGCAACCGGTGAGATATAACGTGGATTGTTCAGGTCAAATTCAGCTATCAGTAGTTTTCTGCTTTGCACCCGTTGTTCCAGCAATCTTACCTGGGTGGTCAGTTCTTCCATAATATGCAGGGCGCTGCTGTCGAAGATGGCATGTACTGCATCGAGCCGCAGGCCATCTATATGAAACTCCCCGAGCCACATCAGGGCGTTCTGGATAAAATAATTACGAACGCCATCGCACCAGGCGCCGTCAAAGTTTACCGCGCCGCCCCAGAACAATTTATATTTATCAGTAAAGTAAGGGCCGAAATTGGGCAGGTAATTCCCTTCAGGCCCCGCATGATTATACACCACATCCAATATAACGGCGATGTCCCGCTGATGGGCGGCATTTACCAGTTGCTTAAGATCGGCGGCGGTGCCATATTCATTATGGATGGCGAAGGGAAACACCCCATCATATCCCCAGTTATGATGACCGGGAAACTGGGCAATGGGCATTAGTTCAATAGCTGTTATACCCAACGTTTGCAGGTGATCGAGTTTGGAAATAATGCCCTGGAAATTACCGGCCGCCGTAAAGGTGCCGGTATGCAATTCATACAGGATCATTTCTGCCAGTTCCATGCCCTGCCATTCATCATCTGTCCAGTTAAAGGAAGTGTCGGTTACTTCAGAAGGACCGTGCACCCCCTGGGGCTGCCAGCGTGAAGCCGGATCAGGGCGTTGCAGTTCGTTGTCTAATTTATACCAGTATTGCATGCCCGGCCTTACCTCGTCAATGGTTACCGTCCAATAACCCAACTCCCCTTTTTCCATAGGCCAGGGCAATTCAGGCGAGGCTTCTAAAACCACATGAACCGAAGTACATTCAGGCGCCCAGACAGTAAACGTACACTGACCATTTGTTTTTGGCATGGCGCCAATAGGGATATAGGTGTTAATCACGGTTATCTTTCGGTAAATGGTTGAAAAATATATGCCAGTAACAACAGTCACTGGCATATATTTTTCCATCAACAGGATCTTTATTCTTCCTTTAGATCGATCTTTTTCAGGTCCATACTGGCTGGGCCATTCAACACATCGCCATCAATGGAATACCGAGCGCCATGGCAGGGGCAATCCCAGGACATCTCGGCCGCATTCCACGCCACGCTGCATTTTAAATGCGTGCAGGTGGGGTTCAGCACATGCAGGTTGCCATCGCCATCTTTATATAAGGCGATCTTATGTTTATCATATACCACCACTTTCCCTTCGCCATGGGCCAGTTCAGACAGTGAATCCAACTGGCTGCGGGTTACCAAACCACTTACCAGGTTCTTTACCACATCGGCATTCTCCTTAATAAAATTGGCAAACCCGGCAATAGGTTTTATTCTATTGGGATCGAACAGGTCTTTATAGGCACTGGCGCCCGTTAAGATAAGGTCCGATAAAAGTATGGTGGCCACCTGGCTGTACACCATGCCATTGCCACCATAACCGGTGGCTACATACACATTGGGTCGCGCGCCTGGCAATTCGCCGATATAAGGCAACCCGTCTGCCGGTTCATAATATTGTGATGACCACTTATGTGTAATACTTTCTACATTGAAATACGTTCTTATATGTGCCTCCAATCTATTAAAACAAGCGGTGGTATTGTCTTCATGACCGGTTTTATGGTCTTCGCCACCTGCAATAAAATAGGGCTCGCCATCTATTACCTGTGTTCTGTAATAATGATAAGGGTCATACATATCATAACACAATTCATCAGGATATTTATCCCCTAACTTTACTGCCATTGCATATGACCGGTAGGGTGCGCAGCGTAAATGCAACACGTTTACACCTGGTGGTATATGGGTAGCATACACCAATGCGTTTGTTATATAGATATAATTATTATTTGTTTCTACTTCTATGATCTCCACACTGGTCACTTCATCAGTTCTATGGGTATGATTGGTAACCGCCGTTTGCTCTATTATGCGGCCGCCTGCCGCTATAAAGGCTTTGGCGAGTTGATAGACATACTTAACCGGACTGAACTTTCCCTGTGCGGGAATTTCAATGGCTTTTGTGAATGGAATGTTTACGGGAATATTGTTTGAATAATTCACCGGCACGCTCACTTTTTCGCAGGCTGCAACTATATCCTGCAATTCTTTTTGTTGATCGTCATTCTGCGCAAACAGGTAAGCCGCTGTTCTTTCAAAACCACAATCGATCTGGTAATTTTCTATATTCTTTTCAATATGATGAATGGCTTCTTTTACGCTCTGCGCCACCAGTTTGGCATTATCTTCCCCAAAGTTTTTTATGATGGTAGTATAAGGTGTATCCAAGAGGGTATTAAGATGGGCTGTGGTGCCGCCGGTTGTACCAAAACAGCAATTATGAGCTTCCAGCACCAGGCATTGCAGCCCTGCACTTTGTAACCGAAGGGCCAGGCTGATACCGGTAATGCCAGCACCTACAATAATTACATCGTATTTGGCAGCCGGCGCCTCATTATTAAAGGGCAGTGGTTCCACCGTCTGTTGCCATAAACTGGGCAATGCGCCATCTCTTGTAATCATATAGATAATTTTATTGTTTTTTTATCACGCTTATAACCCCGTTTCGTTCTATATACACCCTGTCAATTTTTGACAGGTCTTCTGTAGAAGCAGATTCCCGGACGCCCTGCATCACATTCTCCTTACACACCTGTGCTCTTTTCATATTTTCATCAACGAAATGGCCATCTTTGAACAGCAGCATTTTGTCACCTTCTATTATACTGCTGAGCTTTTCGTTGCGCGAAACAAGGAAGCCCAGCAACCGGTGTATCAATACAATGACCAGGCAACAAATGATAACCGGGATAAACGGAGAAGCCCCTACCACTGCCCTGCTTAAAACAGCTCCCAACAATATGGTGATGATGTTATCGAGGGGGGTATGCAGTCCAAAGGAACGCCTGCCGGAAATCCGAATAAGCGCCAGCGCCAGGATAAATATGGTAATGCCCCGCATACTCATCTGAAGCGCCGTCAGGTCTGTACCTTGTCCAAACAATTGTAAAGCCCAATCCATTAAAAACATACTTCAAAAAACGAACCATGACACCGGAAAGGTTTTTGCAATTATAATTGTAAAAGGCATATGCAAACGATTGAAGTAGTAATAGAATCGCCAAGAGCTACGCAGGCTAAATTCAAATATGATCCTAAAACAAAGCTCTTCAAGCTAAAACGGCTGTTGCCATTGGGCATGGTATTCCCCTATGATTTCGGGTTTATTCCCGACACCGTTGGTGAAGATGGCGACCCGCTGGATGCGCTGGTGATGTCAGAATTTGGCAGCTTTACGGGCGCCCACCTAACCTGCAGAATTATAGGCGCCTTGAAAGCCGTTCAGGGAAAAGAAGGGAAAAA
Organism: Niastella sp.; assembly: GCF_045805085.1. Taxonomy (NCBI): domain Bacteria; kingdom Pseudomonadati; phylum Bacteroidota; class Chitinophagia; order Chitinophagales; family Chitinophagaceae; genus Niastella; species Niastella sp. The sequence goes on along the minus strand of NZ_JBJMLX010000276.1, from coordinate 967 downwards.
AGCCGTTCGCAACGACCGGTATTTTTGTGTGCCGGTAGGTTCCATTACCTATTCACCCATTGAAAACATTGACCAATTAGGGAAAGAACACAATAAGCAGATCGAAGAGTTTTTTATCAATTACAACAAAGTAGATGGAAAAGTATTTACCTGTTTGGGAATAGTTGATCCGGAGAAGGCGAGCAAGATGATAAAGAACGGCAGGGAGTAGTAGGAAGTTGACCAGTTGACCAGTTGACCAGTTGACCAGTTAACAAGTTAACAAGTTAACGAGGACGAAGAAGGTTTAGAGGAAGAAAGAAGAAAGAAGGAAGTTGATAGCGTTGATACAGTTAATAAAGGAAGCATGAGATAAGAGATAAGAAGTAAGAAGATCTTGTATTTTCTTACCTCCTACTTCTTACCTCCTACTTCGGCTTTTTATTTAAAGACCGTGTCTGTTAGTCAGCGCTAACGGCTTGTTGATCTTTTCCGGGTTGTCCGTTTTTTTGCTGCGGATCTCTTTTTGGCAGGAGATTTCTTTTTAGCAGTAGTAGCCCGCTTCTTACCGGCACTCTTCTTACCGGCACTTTTCTTAGTAGCGCTTTTTTTTGAAGCGCTTTTCTTTGAAGCTGATTTCTTTTTAGGTACTTTGGCGCCTTCCTCGCGGGCTTCAGACAATCCAATGGCAATTGCCTGTTTACGGTTTTTTACCTTTCGGCCGCTTCTGCCACTCTTTAGTTTTCCTTCTTTCATTTCATGCATGGCCCTTTTAACTTTCTTACCGGCCCCTCTTGAATATTTAGCCATAAAAAATAATTTAAAGGATTAATAATTACTGTTATTCGCTTCAATTTCATTACCAGTGAAGAGTGTAGATGAATGTCTACATCCTGGCGCTAAAGCAAAGGCAATATTTTTGTGAGTGCCTATAGTATGGAACTATTTGATAAAAACTTACTTATTCGAATTGGTAAAAATCTTAAGC
>NZ_JBJMLX010000275.1:0-11647 GCF_045805085.1 Niastella sp. | reverse complement strand
ATATTAACCGCGGTTATGTTTTTGAATGAGCGAATGTATAAATACTGCTGATACCTGAACAGCAGCGGCCAGGTCTTTTAGTTCAACATTTTCAAGGGGATTATGACTTATACCTTTATAGCAACGTACAAACAACATTGCTACCGGCGCCACTGGTGCGATGGCTACGGCATCATGGCCTGCACCACTCACCAGTTTGATCACTTCATAACCTGATTGCTGAACCGATTGCCCCAGTAAATAATTCAGGGACGTATTACAGGTCACGGAGGGACTTTCCTGTACAGGATGCCACAAAAATTCAATATGCCGTTGCTGGCAAATGGCTGACCCAAGCTGTTCCAGATGGGTGTAACAGGAGTTCAATATTTGTTGATTGGCACATCGAAGATCAAGGGTGCATTGCACTTCACCCGGTATTACATTACTGGCCGCGTGCGGGATTTGCAGGGTGCCCACCGTTGCCACTACGGGTTGTAAATGGCTGGCGGCAAAACGTTCTACTTCCAGGATGAATTCCGCGGAAGCGCATAAGGCGTCGTTGCGCATATGCATGGGTACAGTGCCGGCGTGACCCGCTTCTCCTTTAAAAGTGATGGAAATTCTTTTTTGTCCGGCAATGGCTGTAACAATGCCAACAGGAATATCTTTTTCAAATAACACGGGTCCCTGTTCTATATGAACTTCAAAATAACCCAGCCAGTCTTTTGCAGGAATGGCGTCCTGTGCTAATACGGCAGGATTTCCTCCAATGCCCTGTATCACATCCTGCAACGTGGTTCCTGTGGCATCTTGTTGAACAAGCAGGTTATTATCAAAATGACCGGCTACTACTTTGCTGCCCAAATAAGTGGTGTGAAAGCGACAGCCTTCTTCATCACAAAAAGCGATGAGCTCAATGTGAAAGGGCAGGGGCGTGCGTTGTTTTATTAATTGTTCCAGCAGGCTTAATCCAAGAAGCACCCCCAATGGACCATCAAATTTGCCGGCATTTATTACGGTGTCAATATGCGAAGCAATAACCAGTGTTTTTGCATCCGGCGACTGGGCTGATAACCGGCCTCTTACATTGCCAATATTGTCGATGTAGGTTTGAAGACCGGCCTCCTGCATCCAATGGGCAACAAGGGTTCTTCCTTTGATAAAAGCTTCTGTACCGAAGGTGCGGGTAATAACGCCTGGTTCTTCACTGATGGAAGCCAGTTCATTGATCCGTTGTAGAATTGTGTTTGCCTGTTGTAGGTTATCGGGGGTCAAGGTGTAATTATTTTTCCTTTGTTCAGAACAGGAAAGCTTCCCTGCTCAAAAATTAATTGTCCGGCCAGCCAGGTTTGTTCAACCACTCCATACAATTCCTGGTTTATGTATGGAGTTATTTTATGTTTATGATGTAATGCTTCAGCTGTAACCCGGAATGGTTTACCGGGATCCCATACTACAAAATCTGCATCAAACCCTTTGGCGATCTGGCCCTTACTTTTTTGCAGACCCGGTAATTGGGCTGGTTTTTCACAAAGCCATCTGGCCATATTGGCCACCGGTATATTGCGTTGGCGGGCTGCCGTCCAAAGCACAGGTAATGCCAACTGCAGCGATGCAATGCCACCCCAGGCTTTCATTAAATTGCCTGAGTTGATCTCTTTCATAGCAGGCGGCGCCGGGGAATGGTCTGTGGCTACAAAATCAATAATGCCTTCCTGCAGGGCCTGCCATAATTGTTCATTATTCTGCTTTTCCCGAATGGGTGGCGCGCACTTGTAAGCGGTTTGCGCATCCGGTATTTCTTCTGCATTAAAATACAAATAATGCTGGGCTGTTTCAACCGTAATGGGCAACCCTTTTTGCCGGGCCTGTTTTATTTGTTCAATAGAACTCGCCGATGACAGGTGTACGATATGAACCCGGCATTGATACTGCTCACAAAGCCTTATCATCAAAGCAATGGCGTCATCCTCCCATTGTCGGGGCCGTGATGATAAATAATTTTTATAGGATTGTTCGTTGCCTGCCGGTGGCGGTTGTACGTTGGTGGTTAGTTCACAATGGACCAGCAGCGGTAATTGGTGCCTGGCGATTATGGGCATTGCTTCGTGCAGATCCATTTCGGTAACGTTGGGAAATTCATCGATGCCCGAATGGGTTAGAAATGCTTTAAACCCTAACACACCTTTGTCAATAAGCTTTTCTATTTCCGGCCCATTACCAGGAACAATACCGCCCCAGAAACCACAATTCACGTGTAACTGCCCTTCAGTAGCTGCCAGCTTTTTGTCAAAAGCATCGGCGGTGGTAGTAACGGGCTCTGCATTCAATGGCATATCAACCAGCGTGGTAACGCCCCCGGCTGCTGCCGAACAGGTAGCGGTGTTAAACCCTTCCCAATCGGTTCGGCCAGGTTCATTGATGTGTACATGCGGGTCGATGATCCCCGGCATTAGGACGCTTTCGCCAATATTGATCTCCGTTTGGCAAACTTCCTCCGAAAGGCCAGGGAGTATATCCATGATAATGCCATCTTTGACCAAAACCGTCCCTTCCCGCATCCCTTCGGGTGTACAAATGTTTCTACCACTGATGGCAAGATCGAACATGATGGAATATTTAAAAGTTCTCTATTAAAAATAGACAATTAATTGTTTAAATTGAGGATACATTCCATCAAAATGTGCTGCTATGTCAATTAAACTGGGTAAGAACACCTATGGTAAAAATGCTGTAAACTTATCAAAGATCATTCGCCATCCCGATTACCATGAATTCAGGCAGATCTCAGTGAATATAATCTTGGAAGGTGATTTTGAAACTGCCCACACCATTGGCGATAATTCAAAAATATTGCCTACTGATACACAAAAGAATACGGTGTATGCGTTGGCGAAGGAACATTTCGTTTCTTCCATCGAGGCTTTTGGATTGTACCTGGCCAACTATTTTGCCAGCAATAATCCCCAGGTTTCCCAGGTTCGAATTGAATTAACAGAGCACAACTGGATGCGGATGCGTTTCAATGGAACGGAGCACCCTCATGCCTATAGCAGCGGTGGAAACGAGAAGCATACTGCTACCGTTGTACAAAACAAAAATAGTATTGAGGTAACAACCGGCATCACCGACATGTTGATCTTAAAAACCACCGATTCGGGTTTTGAGAATTATATTAAAGATCAATACACCACCCTGAAAGAAACCAGTGATCGCATTTTCGCTACTCAATGCGAGGTAAGCTGGGTGTATAATTCTTCCAAGATCCTGTTTGTTGAATTGTTCAACGGCATTCGAACTACCCTGTTACAAACTTTTGCCGATCACCAAAGTCTTTCGGTGCAGCATACTTTATATGCTATGGGTGAGGCGGTATTGGATAAGTTTGCAGCGGTTAATGAGATCACTTTAAAGATGCCGAACAAGCACCACATCTTATATAATCTTGAACAATTCGGAATGGATAATAAGAACGAGGTGTTTATTGCTACAGATGAACCGTATGGGTATATAACAGGGACGGTGGTGCGGGAATAATGCATTCACCAATTCATAAACACCATACTGGCGCCGCAGATAAAAAGCGTTAACCCACCCAATGCGTGTACATACCGCTCCAGTTTTTCGGTTTTCAGAAAAGATATGCCATAATAGCCCAATGTGACCATTACCAACATGGTAATTAGCGTGAAAAAGGTATAAATAAAGATCAACAGATACATTCCCCACCAGTTATTCCGGGCAGCAGGAAAATATAATAAAGGGATCATTGGCTCACAGGGGCCTAATAAAAAAATAATGAATAGTACCCAGGGAGTTACTTTGTATCTTTCCTTGGGCAGCACTGCTTCTTCATGTTTATGTTCAAATACATAAATTGATCCATCTTCAAACGTATCAAAATGTTTATGTGCTTTGTTCCTGCCGGCCCGGATCCAGCCCCAGGTCCCATATACCAGTCCAAACAGCAATAAAACCCAGCCAGCCAGTCCACCCCGCACGTTTTCAAACCAGGCGATCTTTGATAATGACCAACCCAGGGCCGCCCCGCCCAACCCAAGTAATACGGAGCTCCATACATGGCCACAGCCACAGATAATTGTCCATAACAATGTTTTACCAAAATGCCACCCCCTGGCTTTGGAAAGGGCAATAAATGGCAAATAGTGGTCTGGACCGGTTACGGTATGCAGGCAGGCGATGCCCGTAGCTGTTAGCATCAATATTTGTAATTCAGTTAACATAGTCCATCATCCTGTTTGATTTGGTGATTGTCAAACCGGCGATCCCGGTCAGGCAATGAAATAAGGGTTCTGCCTTATTACCCAGTATTCGAATAATGATGGCGGCCTCTGTAGGCGTGCTGATGCCAAAGGCAATGTCATTTTGTTGTTGCAACCAGGTGATCACCGGTTCATAAATTTGACTGATCGTTCCGGGTTTATCCAGAATTATCAAACTGGCCTGATGCGAAAAGCCTTCCCACTGGCCAATTGTATGCAGATCTACAACACCCGGTTGTACTAATAAATTTTCTTTGATGATTAACCGGCCCTGTATATAAACATCTGTGATGTTATGGTACTTTATAAAATCAAAGCGCTCTCCATTAAGCTTCCGGCCACAGGTTAGCACGTCTCCCCAGATCAGCCGGTTGTTGTCTTGCAGGTAAATTTTATTGACCGCTGTAAAAGCAGCCTGTTTATGAGGGACAGCCGGATGGGGGATGTATACAAAAGTGGCGCCTTTTTGCAGGTATACCTCCGTAACCTGCCTAGCACCATGTTTCATAGGAAACAAACGCTGGTATGATTGTGTATGTAAATGCAAATGGCAATTGGCTTCTATATTGATCTTTACGTGGTAGTCGTCGCCTTCCAAAACACCGGGTGACGAACACATCAGCATTAAGTGTAGTGGTCCGGCTTTTTTATCTTCAGTAATATTGGCAACCTTAAAAGGCGGGGTAAAATAGCTTTCTTTCAGGTACGTGATACCATTGCGCGCCGCGGTTTGTATGTGCAGGTTTGCTTTCATGCGTGCAGACCTGTTTCTTCTTCCAGTAATGCATATTTTTTTATCCAGCTGATGACCTGCGGCAACCCTTCTTTATTTAACAGATTAGTAAAAATAAATGGTTGCCCCTTGCGCATTTTACCGGCATCGTGTTCCATCACTTCCAGGCTGGCGCCCACATAAGGAGCCAGATCAATTTTGTTGATGATCAGTAGATCGCTGCGGGTAATACCCGGACCACCTTTACGGGGAATTTTATCTCCTTCCGCCACGTCTATTACAAAAATGGTTACATCGGCCAGGTCGGGACTGAAAGTGGCAGATAAATTATCGCCGCCGCTTTCTATAAAAATGATCTGCACATCAGGAAAGCGGCTGGCCATTTCTTCAACGGCTTCCAGGTTCATGCTGGCATCTTCCCTTATGGCTGTATGTGGGCAACCACCGGTTTCAACGCCTATGATCCTGTTGGCCGGCAACGTACTGTTTTTGGTAAGGAACTCTGCATCCTCCTTTGTATAGATGTCATTCGTGATGACCCCAATGCTGTATGCGGGATATAAATGCCTCGTCAGTCGTTCAATCAACGCAGTTTTTCCAGAACCCACCGGACCGGCAATACCTATTTTTATATACTTTCTTTCCATACCCTGTTTGTTTTCTGTGTTCACGACATATACAATCTCGAATACAATTGCTCATGCTGCATGCTGCGAATATCAAAACCGGGGCAGCATACACCGATCATTTCTTTATCTGGCTGTTCATTGTTTTGCACCAATTGAGTTATTAATGGTTGTAATGAAAACAGCAATTCCTGTCCAACCTGCTGGCTCAATGGGATAAGCTTTACACTGTTGGTGATAAACCCTGTGGCCGCATTATAGTAAAAACCGGTGAGTGCATCTGCTTTCGGTATTTGCAGGGCGCAGGCTATAATGCCAAAGGCGATGCAATAATGCCCGGTTAACTGTTTTGTTTGAATGGCTGCTGCATACCGGTTTAGCCAGTCATTGTTACAGACAGCTTGAAATATTTTAATAAGCCGCGCTCCCAATTTCTGACTGGCCTGCCGCATTTCTTTTGGCAGTTTAACTGCCGTGCAAAGATCATCCAGGTATTTAATTTCGTCGTATTGCCTGGTTGTTATGGCATCGTGTGCCAGGGAAACAACAGCTGCATCGGTAAAATGGATATTTTGTGATAACATGCCCCTTACAAATGCTTCGGCAGTAACGGCGTCTTTAACAATGCCCAGCTGAACATAGGTTTCCAGACCGGCAGAATGCGAAAACCCACCTACCGGCAATGCCGGATCGCTTAATTGTAATAGCCGTATCAATGCAGGGTTCATAAACCGGTATTTGTTAATTGCATGATCTTTGAAAATAGATTGCTGTTGTTATGTGCGTGCGGCGCTATTGTTGTTTTCAATGGATGTAACAGTTTTCGTTTATCCTGTTTTAAGGCATAGCCCTGGGAAGTTAATAACCTGAACAATGGCATGTCAAAAGGCACCAGCACTTCGTCTTTCTCAAAAAACAGGGGCAGGTGTTTGTTGCCTATCTCATAACAAACCGAAGCCATTTCAAACAGGCTGGCCGGCCGTATTATTAAAACATCACAGGGAAGAATATCTACAGCAATGATAAGCGTGTTGTCTTCATACAAAATATCACCTTGTGCCAACATGGGGTCTTTGTCGAGGAACTTTAATGCCAGGTTATTGCCTGCCAGCGTTTGCTTTCGTAATATCCGCCTGCTGGTCTCATACCATTCCAGTGGCAACCAGTCGATATGCCGGTTGTTGATAGTAATAGCGTTAATATTTCCTTTTTTTTGTTGTATCAGCATCCGCAGTAATTTGTGAGGAGGGTTAAAATAAAAAATACCGTTGGGCCAGTGGCGCCACGGCTATAGGTTCGCAGGTCACAGGCTGTCCATCTACTTTCACTTCATAGGTTTCAGGATTTACTTCTATTAAAGGAGTGGCATTGTTGTGCACCATATCTTTTTTAGAAATGCTTCGGCAATTCATTACAGGAAGTAACATTTTTTTTAACCCATATTGCTGGACTACATTTTTTTCTAACGATAGCTTTGATACAAATGTGGCACAGGTGGTATGCACTGCTTTGCCATAGGCGCCAAACATATGCCGGTATATAACTGGTTGTGGGGTAGGGATGGAGGCGTTAGGGTCGCCCATTCTGCTGGCGATGATCATACCGCCTTTGATGATCATTTCCGGTTTAGCCCCAAACAGCGCAGGTTTCCATAATACCAGGTCGGCCAGTTTACCAGGTTCCAATGATCCTGTATAAGATGAGATGCCATGTGTAATGGCCGGATTGATGGTATACTTGCTGATGTATCGCTTTACCCGGAAGTTATCATTTCCCTTTCCTTCATCTTCCGGTAAAGCACCCCGTTGGATCTTCATTTTATGGGCTGTTTGCCAGGTGCGGATGATCACTTCACTAACCCGGCCCATGGCTTGAGAATCGGAGCTCATCATACTGAATACGCCCAGATCGTGTAAAATATCTTCCGCGGCAATTGTTTCAGGTCTGATGCGGGAATCAGCAAAAGAGATGTCTTCCGGAACAGATTTATCCAGGTGGTGACAAACCATTAGCATATCCAGGTGCTCATCAATGGTATTCACCGTAAACGGACGCGTAGGATTGGTAGAAGAGGGTAACACATACGGATACATGGCCGCCCTGATAATATCGGGTGCATGACCGCCCCCCGCACCCTCGGTATGGTAAGTATGTATTACCCGGCCATTGATGGCATTAATGGTATCTTCCAGAAATCCGGCTTCATTCAGGGTGTCCGTATGAATGGCCACCTGTACATCGTACTTATCGGCTATGCGAAGCGAAGCGTCGATAACCGCTGGTGTGCTGCCCCAGTCTTCATGGATCTTTAATCCCAATGCCCCCGCAACGATCTGTTCTTCCAGTGGTGGCAGGGCTGCACAATTGCCTTTGCCTAAGAATCCCAGGTTCATAGGAAAAGCTTCTGCAGCTTCCAGCATTCTTTGTATGTTCCAGGAGCCGGGGGTTACAGTAGTGGCATTGGTGCCGTCAGCCGGGCCGGTGCCACCGCCGATCATAGTAGTAATACCACTAAAAAGGGCATGGTCGATCTGTTGCGGACAAATGAAATGGATATGCGTATCGATGCCGCCGGCTGTTGCAATCAACCCCGCGCCGCCGTGTACTTCTGTAGAAGCCCCAATGATCAAATTGGCGTCCACACCATCCATGGTATCAGGATTGCCGGCTTTACCTATTCCAACGATCCTGCCATCTTTAATGCCAATATCTGCTTTCACAATACCCCAGTGATCTATGATCATAACGTTGGTGATCACCAGATCAGGCACGCCTTCAGCACGGGTTGCCCGGGCCGATTGCGCCATGCCGTCGCGGATGGTTTTGCCGCCGCCAAATTTGGCTTCATCGCCATAAACAGTGAAGTCTTTCTCTATTTCAATAAATAGTTCGGTATCGCCTAATCGCACTTTGTCGCCTGTTGTTGGGCCATACATATTGGCATACTTGATGCGGTTGATGTGCAGGCTCATACAGATTGGTTTTTGAATTGACCGGCCAATGCATTTTGTACTGCCTGCTCTTTATTGGCTGCAGCTACCTCACCATTCACCAGGTTATTAAATCCGAACACCTGCCTGGCCCCGCCGAATGCAACCAGCTGGACTTCCTTTTCTTCACCAGGTTCAAAACGAACGGCAGTGCCTGACGGAATGTTCAAACGCATACCATACCCCGCTGCCCGGTTAAACTGCAACTGGCGGTTCACTTCAAAAAAATGAAAATGCGAGCCTATCTGTACCGGGCGATCGCCGGTGTTTACCACCACCAGAGAGGTTGTTGTGCGGCCTGCATTGGCGATAATATCATCCGGCTGTAAAATGTATTCTCCAGGGATCATTTGGCTTTATTTATTGTTAGAAAACCTATCTTATTGGATCGTGTACGGTAACCAGTTTGGTACCATCGGGAAAAGTAGCTTCTATTTGTATTTCCTGGATCATTTCAGGTACGCCTTCCATTACGTCGTCACGGGTTAAAATGGTGGCGCCATAGTGCATCAATTCGGCAACCGATTTGCCGTCGCGGGCTGCTTCCTGCAGATGGCTGCTGATGAGGGCTATTGCTTCGGGGTAATTAAGCTTCAATCCACGCAACCTTCGCTTCTCTGCCAGTTCCCCGGCTAAAAACAATAATAGTTTTTCCGATTCTCTGGGTATAAGATGCATAAATAAAAATAATAATTCGGGTGAGTAATAATTGGGAGTACGGAATGGCAGGCAATAATTTAAGATAAGCAAAAAAATAACACGGGATTGTTTTCTAACGATTTTTCTCCCGAATAATCTCTGCCGCAATACTAATGGCAATCTCTTCCGGGGTTTCACTATGAATGGCAATGCCAACAGGTGCATGTATAGGTTGCAGTACAGAATCGGGCACTCCTTCGGCCCGGTAATCGGTAAACATCTTTTCTATCTTGCTTTTACTGCCCAGCAAACCAACGTATCTGAACTGTTTTTTCCACAGCGTTCTTATTACTACATCATCGGTGCGATAACCAACCGTCATCACAACTATGTATTGGTGGTTCCCTCCGGAAATCAATTCATCCAGTTCAGTATAATCTGTAATTATTTTTTTTTCATGGGCATACTCGTTCTCTAAAAACGTTTTTAAGCTGGATCGATCATCGTACAAATGAATGTAAAACTCCATGCTCTGCATCAGGCGGCAAAGCGCTAATGCACAATGTCCGGCGCCGATAACATGTAAATGATTTTTATAGCCTGTCTTTTCACGGTAAAGCCAATCTGTTTCTGACGTCATGGAGAAATAAAAATCGGTATCGGGGATGTCGGGTGTGAATTGCAGACCGGCGGGCGATAATTGTAAGGTGCCGTTCTTATTTTGTTCCAGACTGGCAATAATACATTGAATGGTATTGATAGCTGATGCAGGAACCGGGTAGACCCAAATGGTTTGTTCACCTGAACAGATCATACCGCTTTGATTGGCGGGAGCGGATTTGTTATGGACCTGTTTTCTGATGGCAGGAAGTGTTTCCTGGGCAGTGTTTAGTTTGTCCTTCGCCAGTTCTATAAACTTATGTTCCATAATGCCACCCCCAATGGAACCTTCCGTTTCTCCGGCTGCATTTACCGCCATAAAGAAACCCCGGCGGCCCGGACTGCTCCCTTCACTTTGCAGCACATACAACAACATCACCGGTACCTGTTGTTGCAGGCTTTTATTTATCAACTGCCAGATGTTTACTTGTTTCTTCATGTGGTTGACTGGTTCCTTCTTGTTCGGTTGCATATAAGGCCATCAATACTTTTTCGGGTGTCATTGGTGCGTCATAAGGGAAATGCCCGTTTTTATTAAAGGCGCGGACCGCATTGCGTAATGCGAAATAAGCGCCAATACCGTACATCAGCGGTGGTTCACCCACAGCCTTAGACCTGAAGATGGCAAGATTATCATGCGGCGTTTGTAGGAAATCGATGGCTATCTCTTTTGGTACAGAGTATATATCCGGTACTTTGTAAGTAGATAAAGCATTGGAACGCAGCCGCCCTTCTTTGTCATACACCACTTCTTCCATCGTCATCCAACCGATGCCCTGAACGATGCCGCCTTCTATTTGTCCAAGGTCAACGGCCGTGTTCATACTGGAACCAAAGTCATGTACCACTTTAACGGTGTCAACTGTATATGTCCCGCGAATACAATCTACAGTTACCCCAATAAGCGCCGTTCCATAAACGTGATAGGAAAATGGATGACCCTTTTCTTTTGTGGCGTCAAAATGGATCTCGGGTGTGGCGTAGTGCGCGTGTTCCGACAAGCCAATTCTTTTTATATGTCCGGCCATTACCAGCGATTTCCAGTCACGATCAGTTTTTTGGCCGTTCACCCAAACAAACTCATCCTGTAGGGTGATGGCATCTTGCCCTACATTCAGTTCTTCTGCCACCATTTTTTTCAACCTGTTGGCAATGGCGGTGCAAGCCAGTAAGGTGGCTTTTCCATTCAGGTCGGCGGTGGCGCTGGCTGCCGAAGGGGAGGTATTGGCAATTTTAAATGTATTGGTTGTATGAATTTTGATCTTTTCGGGGTGAATTGAAAAAATAGTAGCTGCTACCTGGAGGATCTTGGTGTTCACGCCCTGACCCATTTCAACAGCGCCGGTGGTAATGCCTACGCTGCCATCGGTATACACATGCACCAATGACCTGGCCTGGTTCATCAATGTTTTGGTAAATGAGATGCCAAAACATACCGGCATGCAGGCCAGGCCTTTTTTATACCATTTATTAGCAGCATTGAATGCGTCTGCTTCTTTGCGCAGGGCTGTGAGGTTGTACAAAGCTGTTGCTTTGTGCCAGCATTCAGGCGCTTCGCTTTGCGCTTTTTGTCCGTAAGGAAATTCATCACCGGTTTGCAACAGGTTCCTCTCCTGAATAACAGAAGCTGCTACTCCCAATGTTTCTGCAGCCTTTGCAATCGCTGATTCTATCATGAACATGCCTTGCGGTCCGCCAAAACCACGAAAGGCGGTGTTGGGTGGTAAATGCGTT
>NZ_JBJMLX010000274.1:0-16633 GCF_045805085.1 Niastella sp. | reverse complement strand
TTTGCCATTGAAGCTCCTTCCGGCGCTTTGGGCATCCTTGTGAATGGCTATGGTATGTATTCCGATGATAAGAATACGGAGTTTGTTAAACAGTTACATGAGAGGATAAGGTTGAAAAGTTGACCAGTTGACGAGTTAACAAGTTGACGAGTTGATAGGGTTGATAAGGTTTCGAATTTTGAGCATTCTTCCCTATTTGCGAAATTTCTTAAATGTAAAAGCCCCCCGATCTATCGAGGGGCTTTTTGCTATTTCCTATGTTTATCGATAACTGAGACGTGTATTTACTGGTTAACTGGTCAACTGGTTAACTGGTCAACTGGTTAACTGGTCAACTTACTTCTTCACATTCACAGCACTCCCCTCCCTAACCTCCTCACTTCCTGTCTTAACAATGGCATCACCAGCAGACAACTCACCAAACACCTCCACCTTGCCATCATTCTCACGCCCCTTCTTTACATCAACCCACTCCGCTTTGCCATTCACGACTTTAATTACAAACACTCTTTCCTGTGAGCTTACAACAGCCGATTTGGGAAGAATGAAGGAGCTGTCCTTGGTTGATAAAGGAATGATCACGCTCGATACCATGCCGGGCAATAATCTCTTTTTCTCGTTGGCTACATCCATCTCAATGCGTTGCGAACGCAGTTTGAGGTCCAGTGCACCAGCCAGTCTTTTTACCTGGGCGGTGAATTTTTCATTGGGGAACGCATTCACGGTAAAGTTCACTTTATCCTGTTGATCGAGGTAACCGGTATAAGCTTCCGGTACATAGATCACCAGACGCAATTTCTTTTGCTCCTGCAGCGTGAACAGCGGGAACTCAGAGCCTTTACCCGAAGGGCCCACATAGGCGCCAGGGTTGGCGTTACGGGTAGTGATCACGCCATTGAAAGGCGCTCTGATCTCTAAATATCCTTTTCTGTCGGCAACTTCGCGGTATTGCGCTTTTGCCGCATCCCACTGGGCAAAATCTGAGTTCTTTTTTGCCAGTGCCTGGTCCAGGTCATTTTGCGAAACGGTACCCGGTGTTTTGCTGGTTTCCAGCAAGCGGTCATAGTTGGCTTTACTGGCGATGTAAACAGCTTCCTGCGATTTCAATCTTGATTGGGCAGCTGATTCCAGCGAAGTCAGTTCAGGCGCTTCCATAGTGGCCAGCAATTGACCGGCTTTTACTTCAGTGCCCACATCGGCATACAACTTTTTTACAAAGCTGTTTTCTTTCGCATACAGGTCAACCTGTTGAAAAGCGATCAACTCGCCGGGTATTGACAAATTAGTCGACAACATGCCTTTTTGCAGGGGTACGGTTTCTACGGCAGGTACAGCGGGGGCTTCCACTTTATTTTTGGGGGCCTCTTCTCCATTGGTTGAATTACAGGCGGGTAATAAAGCTATCAGGCCGATGCCTGCGATCAGGGTCAAAGGTGTATTAACTATTGCTGTCAGACCCTTTGCTTTATGTATTAAATTTCTCAGTTGCATATTCGCTGTTTTCTATGATGTACTACAAAATTACTATTTACTATATGGTTTCCTACCCGGCATCCTTTTCGTAAAATTTACTTTCACGATCGGTTGGGTCTAACGACACCGACTGGATGGTTGTTTTACCCTGCATCCAGGCAAATACCATGGGCAGAATAAACAGCGCCGCAAAGGTAGAGGCGATCAAACCGCCAATTACGGCACGTCCCAGCGGTGAGGCCTGATCGCCGCCTTCACCCAAACCGGAAGCCATCGGGATCATACCCGCCACCATCGCAATGGTCGTCATCAGGATCGGACGCAAGCGCAACGCGGCCGCTTCCTTCGCCGATTCCCAGGCATTGTCATTGTGTAACCGCAGGTGCTCTGCATTGGTGATCAATAAAACCGAGTTGGCGATCGATACCCCCACCGACATAATGATACCCATATACGATTGCAGGTTAAGGGTAGAACCGGTCAACTTCAACATGATCAATGAACCTAATATTACCGCCGGTATAGTGGCGAGGATCACCAACGATACTTTGAACGACTGGAAGTTCGCTGCCAGCATCAGGAAGATCACCACAATAGCTACCAGCAAACCGTTTTGTAAACTTTCCAGCGTCTCGGTCAATACGTTAGTTAAGCCTATCGGTTCAACTGTTAACCCGCGGGGTAATTCGCCCATCGATTGCAGGGCTTTCTGCACATCACGCGTGGCTGAACCCAGGTCTTTATGATTTATATTGGCGGTCACGCTCAGCACCGGCATGGCGCCCAGGTTGTCGTTTTCGCCGTAGGTTATATCAGGCGTCAGGGTTGCCACATCACTTAAAACAGGTCGTTGCTGATTGGTTAAAATGGGGATCTCTCCAATGCTGTTTACGCTTGTCATTTTATTTTCAGGTACGTATACCATTACCCCATATGACAGGTTCGATTTCTCATCTACCCACACGTTCTTTTCGGTATAACGGGATGAAGAGGTGGAGGTGATCAGTGAACGGGAGATATCGCTAACATCTACGCCCAGTTGCGCCGCCCTGTTTCTGTCTATATTAATATTGATAGCCGGGTATTTGGTGCTCTGGCCCAATTGCACATCGCGCAGATAAGAGATGCCTTTTAATTTGTCAATTACCTTTTGGGCATAGGCTTCGTTCTGCTTTTTATTTCTGCCTGCAATCCGCACCTCGATGGGTGTGGGCGAACCCTGGCTCAGGATCTTATCTGTTAACTGAATGGGTTCAAATGACAATTTCACATCAGGCATGGTCGCACTCAGTTTCTCCCTGATCCTTTCTTTCAGCTTATCCAGATCTTCTTCATAGTCTTCATTCAGTTGCACCTGTACAACGGCTTCATTAGGCGCCGGCATAAACAGGTAAATAGGGCTGGTACTGAACAAACCGGGGTGCTGACCAATAAATGCAGAGGTAACGGAAATGTTCTTTTTGCCTACCAGCTCTTCGAGATTAGCCAGGGCTTTCAACATGTAACCTTCCGTGCGTTCGATCCGCAAACCTTCGGGGGCCCGTAACCGCAACTGGAATTGTCCGGAATTGGTACGCGGCAATACGTCGCGGCCAATGTTATTCAATAACAGCACCGCAGCACCGCTTACAAGCACCACATAGGCGATCACCACCGGTTTACGAACTATATATAAGCGGCCCAGGAAACGCAGGAAACGGTTCCGCAGTTTTTCAAACCTGGTGAGATCTTTCTCCTCCTTTTCCAGCAGCATTTTCTTTTGATCCCAGGTATCATGATCGCCGGCAACGGCTGTATGCATCTTCTCCTGGCTATTATGATTAGCAGGATGTGCCTTCATGATCCAGTTGGCCAGAATGGGTACAAATGTTTGCGCCAGGAAATAAGAAGTGATCATGGAGAAGGCAATGGCGAGGGCCAGCGGCAGGAACAATGAACCCGGAATGCCGCCCATAGTGAACGCCGGCGCAAAAACCGCCAGGATACACAACAGGATCAGCAATTTGGGAAAGGCTATTTCCTTACACGCATCCCAGATGGCCGTCGCCTTCGACTTGCCCATGGCAAAGTGCTGGTGAATATTTTCTATCGTCACCGTCGATTCATCCACCAAAATACCAATGGCGAGCGACAGACCACTCAACGTCATGATATTGATGGTTTGATGGAACAGCGACAGGAACAATACACCTGAGATAATTGAAGTAGGAATGGTCAGGATCACGATCAACGCACCCCGGGCATCACCCAGGAACAACAACACCATTAAGCCGGTAAGAATGGCGCCAATAGCACCTTCCGAGATCAAACTCTTTACCGAATTAATTACGTATACCGACTGATCGAACTCATACGACAGTTTTACATCATCAGGCAACTGTGCCTGGAATTTAGGGATCGCTTTTTTCAGGTTCTGCACCACTTCCCAGGTACTGGCATCGGCTGATTTGGTGATAGGCAGATATACGGAGCGTTTTCCATTTACCAATGCATACCCCGAAGTAATATCGGCTCCATCTTCTATCGTAGCCACATCCCGCAAATACACGTTCTGTACACCACCTTTAAATAAAGGAATATTCTCAAAATCCTTTACGGTTTTGATCAATGTATTGGTAGGGGTAATATAGTTTTTATCACCGATACGTACGTTACCGGAAGGCGTCGTTTGGTTATTGATGCGGATGGCCGCTACCAGTTGATCGGGCGTCATATTGTGCGCACGCAGCAACTCGGGATCGGCTTTAATAACAATGGTACGCACGTTACCCCCAAAAGGCGCGGGTGAAACCAGACCGGGAATAGATGTAAAGGCAGAACGCACATATACGTTGGCCAGGTCCATCAGTTCGTTATTGCTACGGCTGGGGCTGCTTAACACCAGTTGACCCACCGGCAGGGTTGAGGCGTCGAACCGAAGGATAAACGGCGGTTGCGACCCATTGGGAAAGATCGCCTGCGCACGGTTTGTATAGGCGCTCACCTCCGCTGCAGCCTGGGCCATATTGGTTCCGGGATAAAAGGACAATTTCATCAACGTCAGGCCCTGGATATTTTTTGTTTCGATGCTCTTTACGCCCGATACATACAACAACAGGTTCACATAGTTCTTTCCAAAGAAGGCTTCCATTTGGGTAGGGGTATAACCACCAAATGGGTGGGAAATATAAATAACCGGCAGATCGAGCGAAGGGAAGATGTCTATTTTGATGCTACGCACTGCGCTAATACCAAAAAAGCACAACCCCGCTACCAATACCAGTATCGTTATAGGTTTCCGTAATGCTAATCTTATCAGATTCATAAACTCTATTTAGGGAATACTAACTTTTGTCTTTTTTAAACCTGCCAAAAGACAGGTTCTTACATTCGGGGACTATTCACCATTGACCATTCACCATTCACCTACTTAACTTGCTTTACAAACAGATCGAAATCGCCGGAGGCAGCAGCTTTCAGTAACAACGACTGCCATACATTAATAAAGGCAACGTTCAGATCGGCTTCGGCCCGGTTCAGGGCATATTGCGCCTGTTGCACAT
This sequence comes from Niastella sp., assembly GCF_045805085.1. Taxonomy (NCBI): domain Bacteria; kingdom Pseudomonadati; phylum Bacteroidota; class Chitinophagia; order Chitinophagales; family Chitinophagaceae; genus Niastella; species Niastella sp. Next base: position 11,618 of record NZ_JBJMLX010000274.1, on the reverse strand, counting down.
CCACAATATTGGTCAATCCATTTTTATATAAAACGCTTTTTTGCAAATAAGCATCAGAAGCGGCCTTGTATTGCACCGGCACTTCCTGCACACTTTGCATACTGTTGGCTATCCGTTGATCGGCCAGCACCAATTGGTCCTGCAACTGGGTGGTCACCAGGTTGTACTCATTTCTATATGCTTCGGTAAGGAACTGTTGCGCTTTTACCTGGTTCTTTATTTTTGCCAGGCTGGTAATATTCCAGGCAATAGATACCCCGGCCACATAGTTGGTACGCATAGGTTTTATGCCTTCAAAATAATCGCGTGAGTATTTGGGATTGGTGGGCGAATACGTATAATCGAACCCGGAACCCTTGGTTTGAATAATGCCAAACAAGTTCAAACCCGGTAAAATACTTCTCTTGAGGTACGCAGTGGTATAATCGCTTTGATTGATGCGTGCCTGGAAGAACTTCACCTGCGGGTTTTGCGTAACGGCCACGTTGGTGTTTACCTCAACCGGTGTTTTATTAATATAGGTAGTATCCAGGCTAAACTCGGCTGGCGGTACGTTTAGCAACTGCGCCAACTGGTTACGATATTGCAGTTCGCTGTTACGGGCATCGATGATGGCCAGCTTCGCCCGCGATACTTCCGAATTGGCAATGGAAGAGTCCACTCCGGCATTTAAACCGGTACGCGTACGCGCAGTCACCACTTCTTTTACATGTAAGGCCCGGTCCAGGTTTGACTGCGCCGTCCTCAACAGCCGTTGCGCAGTGAGCAGATTTAAATAGGCGCTGGCAATTTTTACACTTTGCACAAACTCTTCCTGCACCAGGTCGGCTGAATCGCGCTGCACCTGGGCTGTATACAGGTTGATCTTTGATCTCAGGCGGCCAAATGAATATACTTCCCAGTTGGTATTTAAAAAGTATAACCCACCCCAGGAAGAATTCCAGTTTTGAGAAGGAGTGACCGGACCGCTTGATGAAACCCCAGCCACACCACCAACAGCGGCCAGTGGCCCATATTGTCCGTTGATGTTGCCAAAATCCTGTTGCACTGAGGCGATCACGTTGGGTAAATACTCATTGCGGGTGTTTTGCACCAACGCCGTAGAAGCATTCAGGTAACTGCGTTTAGCCTGTATGCTTTGATAATTTTTTAATCCGGTATTAATGGCATCGGATAATGTCAACGGTTGCGTTGATTGCGCTGTTGCGTTTTTCTGAGTGCCCAGTAAAAGCATTCCTATTAGAGCAATAGCCGGGAGTGCATTAATCCGCATCGAACTTTTTCTTTCGCGTAAGAACATGTTTGGTTGTTAATTGAGCGTTAACGAAGGAACAGTACTTCCAGGTAGAAGATAATATACCTCGTTTTTTTAATCTGATTTTAATGGCTGCATCGTAGCAGGGTCGTTATGTTTGCCCCTTGTTCATCAGGCAGGTTATGAATGATCGGGCGATTGTCGGGATATACATGTTTGCTTAGGACTGTAAAATTGCAAATACCTCCTGGATATTCACTTGTACAATTTTGGGTTTATTCTGTACTTTTGCAGGTATGAACGGAGACTATCTTCATCATCCCTTTGAGATCGTTTATAAAGAAAAAGAGACCGACGAAGTGCTGAAACCAGCCCACAAGCACAACTTCTTTGAATTGGTTTATATCATCGACGGTACTGGTACTCACTGCATTAATAAAAATAAATTCGAGTATGGCAACGGTCACCTGTTCCTGCTTACGCCGCAGGACATGCATAAAGTAACCGTTAAAACGACAACTAAATTTTTCCTGATCCGTTTCAATGACATTTATTTCAAATCCCAGAACGAACAGGCCAACAGTCTGCAAAAAGAATGGATCAATAAACTTGAATACATTTTCCATAATGCCACGCATTCGCCCGGTTGCATTTTAAAAGGCATGAGCGATCGCGTGCTGGTGAAAGCATTGATCGATGGATTGATAAAAGAACACATCAATAAAGAACCTTATCACCAGGAGATCATACACCAGATAGTGAACACCCTGATCTCGATAGTAGCCCGAAACATATATATTAAAGTACCAAAGCGAATGAAGCCTGATGCCAATAATGATGATACAACCTTAAAGATCATCCATTATGTACAGGCCAATATTTATAAACCTGAATTGCTAAAGGCGGAACAAATTGCCAACACCTTTCAGATCTCCGTCAATTACCTCAGCGAATATTTTAAAAAGCATACCGGCGAAACCTTACAAACCTATATCACCAATTATAAACTACGATTGGTAGAAGCAAGATTACTGCATAGTAATATGCGTATTAACGAGATTGCCTTTGAATTACATTTCACCGATGAAAGCCATTTGAACCGCATTTTTAAAAAATACAAAGGCATTAGCCCCAGCAGTTACCGCAAACAGATCATGTTTGATAAGAAAACGGTAATTGCGGCTACTGCCTAGTGCCAGGTTCAAAGTTCTAAGTTTAAAGTTTCAAATTCCATTAACCTTGAACTTAAAACTGACAATTAATTGAATTGAAAAATTAATCTCGGTATTACAATAATATGTCTAGTGCAACCAACAGCGTGTCACCCAAAAAGTCCCGTATAGCTACTGCTGTTTTCTTTTTTGTTTCAGGTTTTGGTTTCTCTTCATGGGCCTCCCGCATTCCTACCATTCAACAGAATTTACATTTGAGTGAAGGAAAGCTCGGCGCCGTACTATTTGCATTACCAGCAGGTTTAATGTGCACCTTGCCTGTTACCGGTTATTTATTACGACGCTTCAGCAGCCGCTACATCATGTTCACCGGCGCGGTGCTATTCAACATCATGTTGTGCCTCGTGGGCTTTACCCGCGAAACCTGGCAACTGGTGGTAGTGTTGTTCTTCTTTGGTTCTTCCCGCAATCTGTTTAATATTTCGGCCAACGCGCAATCCATTGGCGTGCAAAAACTCTACGACCGGTCGATCATTGCCACCTTTCATGCTATTTGGAGTGTTGCAGGTTTTGCCGCCGCTGCCCTTGGTTCCCTGCTCGTTTCTTTCAGCATCGATCCCTCCTGGCATTTTCTGGCCGTTTGTATTTTATTGACCACGCTTTGTACCTTCTTCTTTAAGGATAGCGTGCACCAGCAACCGCAACCGCATGAACGCCTGCAAAAAACAAAATTCAGAATGCCCGATAAAGCCCTGCTGAGACTGGGTTTTATGTGCTTTGCCGCCATGGCCTGCGAAGGCACCATGTACGACTGGAGCGCCATTTACCTGAAAAAAGCCGTGCATGCCTCTAAAGAAATTGCTACTGCCGGATATGCTTTTTATATGGTGGCCGTAACCCTGGGGCGGTTTACAGGCGATAAACTGGCCAACAGTTTTGGCGTAAAAGCCGTGTTGAAATACAGCGGACTGTTCATTCTGACCGGGTTATTACTCGCTGCTATTTTCCCTTATATAGTTACCACCGGCCTGGGTTTTATGATGGCAGGTTTTGGTTTATCCTGTGTAGTGCCCATGGTGTTCAGCATGGCTGGTAAAGTAAAACATATGAGCGGCGGTCCTGCCATTGCGGGTGTCTCCACCATTGGGTATTTTGGCTTTTTGATTGTGCCGCCAATGGTAGGTTTTATTGCAGAAGCGTTTAACCTGCGCTGGTCAATAGCCATCATTGCCTTATTAGGTATTTTAATTACGTGGCTGGTAAGTGAAATGAAAGAAGAATAATTATCATATCATCCTGCTCAATAACGGACAAATCTTGTATCGAATTCGTACGGGTGACCCCGCCGTACATGGATTAATGTTATCATTAGCAACCCTTTAGGGAAATGGCATTATACTGGTGCGGGAATAGGATCTGTAAAACTGGATTCTATGATCAATTTTTTTAAAGTTTCCATACGCAATCTCACCAGGAATAAAACCTTTACCACCATCAACATCCTGGGGCTTGCGCTGGGAACGCTTTGCTGTCTGTACATTATCATGTACGTGAACGATCAGTTCGGGTACGATCGACAGCACAAAAGCGCCGCCAACATCTACCGGATCAATACATTTCTTTCAATACAGGGCGGCCCTCCGATGAATAATGGCTCCTGCTCGCCGCCCATTGCCCCCACCCTGAAAAAAGATTTTCCTGAAGTGGAACAGTTTACCCGGATCGTTCCTACCGGCCGGCTCGGCGCTAAACAGCATATTTTACAATATGGCGAAAAAAGCATTTTTGAAACAGATGCGGTCTATGCCGACTCCACCTTCTTTGATGTGTTCAGCTATCATTTCGTATCTGGCAATGCTGCTAAAACACTGGATGATCCTTACTGTGTTGTTTTATTAAAACAAACTGCCAGTAAGTTATTTGGAAACACAGACCCGGTTGGCAAAACGATCTCTATAAACAATGGCTATGGGAAACACGACTTCAAGGTCACCGCAGTGATAGATGAAAGCCTGGGCCATTCGCACATTAAGGCTAATTTACTGATGAGCATGAACAGCGGTGGCATGGGCGGTTTTACGTATACCAACACAGATTGGGCTGCTTATAATTACGCAGCTTCCTATATAAGATTACGGCCAAACGCATCCGCAACGGCGCTCGAAAATAAACTTCCGGCTCTCCTGAAAAAGTATGGCGCCGACCGGCTTAAACAAATGGGGATGCAGAAGGAACTGCATTTGCAAGCCCTCACCAGTATACACACTACAACCGGCCATAAAAGCGAATTGAGCGAACCGGTTGATAGTTCTTTTTTACACCTGCTTTTACTGATCGCGATACTTATCCAGGTGATCGCCTGTATAAATTTTATGAACCTTAGCACGGCCCATGCCTCCAAAAGAGCGAAAGAAGTGGGGGTAAGAAAAGTGATCGGCGCTCAAATAAAAGATCTGGTATCGCAATTCCTGGGCGAGTCATTGCTGTTATCATGCTGCGGTGTACTGCTGGCGTTGCCTTTATTGGTTTTATTTCTCCCCTACTTAAACCAGGTAACAAACGCAGACATTCATCTTTCCTTTCTCTCCAATTTCAAATTCTGGATCCTGCTAACAGGCATTATGTTGTTGTCTGGATTATTGTCAGGCAGCTTTCCTGCCTTCTATCTTTCCGCATTCAAACCAATAAAAGTATTGAAAGGAAATTTCACCAACCATTTATCCGCTGCGGGGATCCGGCGGGCGCTGGTGGTATTTCAGTTTGTGCTATCCATTCTGCTGATCTCCGGTATCATCGTAATTTACAGTCAGCTGAATTATATAAAGAACAAGGATGTTGGTTTTAACCAGCACCAGCAGATCATTCTTAACTTTTATACAGGCGATGCGCAGGAACGCATCCCCGCGCTTTGCAACGATCTGCGGCAGTTATCAGAAGTAACGGCGGTAAGCCAGGCAGATAATTATCCAAGTCAGGAGGTTACCCGCGACTGGCTTTTTTATCTGGAAGGCAGCCATGGAACAACCGCAAAAGATATCTCGTTTGTATGTACCGATGAGCATTATGCAAAAGCGCTGGGCATGACCATCATCGGGGGCCGGGATTTCAGGGAAGGTGATTCGGGCAGGATCTTGCTCAATGAAACGGGCGCCCGTGCGTTGGGACTAAATCCTGAAACGGCGCCAGGTAAACGATTGTATCCACAATCTGATGCAGGAGAGCCGGTATTCTATTTCGAAATAGCTGGCGTTATCAAAGACGCTAATTACAGCTCGCTGCACGACGAAGTAAAACCCCTGATGCTAAGATATGACCTGGGCCGGGCAAGGGACAATGTGATCATTAACGTGAGCAGCAACAACTACTCCGCACTGCTTGGTAAAATAGGCGCTATCTGGAAACAGCATCTGCCGGCGGTTCCGTTCACCTATTCATTCCTGAATGAGGATGTACAAAAGCAATATGAAGCAGAGATCAGTTTATCAGCCACCATCAACCTGTTTACCCTGATGGCCATCTTTATATCCGGCATGGGACTGTTTGGACTTTCCGCCTTTAGCGCCGAACAAAGAACAAAAGAGATCGGCGTACGAAAAGTGCTGGGCGCCAGTGTGCTTCATTTGTCGTCACTGCTGTCGAAAGATTTTTTAAAGCTTACTGCTATCGCGTTTGTAATAGCCACGCCCATTGCCTGGTGGATGATGAACCAATGGTTGCAGTCATTCAGTTACCGCATACATATCAGTTGGTGGATGTTTGCGCTGGCGGGTACGCTGGCCATGTTGTTGACCTTATGCGTAGTTAGTGTGCAGGCCATCAAAGCGGCCCTGGCCAATCCCGTGAGAAGTTTAAGAGCAGAATAAATAAGGCTCAAGGCACAAGAATCAAGGCACAAGGGAAACAAGAAAGTATGATAAAAGAACAAGGAACACGGAAGATGGGGATTCCCCCACTTCCTGTTCCTTGTTTGGTTTTTCCAATATCCTGCTGTTATTCTACAGTTTCACTAACCGGGTTGTGCTTACATTACCGGTTTTCTTATTGGTGATCTTAACGATCCAGATACCTTGTGTCAGTTTTGCTGTTGGAATAGTAATGCTATTCACGCCAGTTACTGATACCGTATATGACTGACTGCTCACCGCATTTCCGCTGCTCACATTCTGTACTTCAATTACCAGTTGGTCACCGGCTTCGGCATATTTCAACACCTGGGCAGTAGCACCTGTAAGCGGGTTAGGCACTACAGAAGCGCCCCCTACAGTGGTGGCCATATTGGTGGCTGCAGTTACTCTGGTAGTTGCAGAACAGGCGCCTAATGGTTTCCACCACCAGTCAGCTGTACCCGGTGTAACATTGTACAGGGCATCAGACAGACTTTGATACAGGTTACCCTGATAGGTTACTTTGTCGCCATTGTTGTAAATTTTCGGATAAGGCTGGTATTCGGCTACACCGGCGCAATTGCCAGTATTACCGCTACCGCTGCCAACAGTAATGGTTACGGAAGCAGATGTGGTTGCATTGCCACTGTTATCAGTTGCTTTTGCAGTGATAGCATATGTACCATTGGTTACGTTGGTCCAGCTATAGGTATATGGAGCTGCAGTAGCCTCACCCAGTTTGGTAGCGCCATTGAAGAACTCAACTTTGCTTACTGTACCATCGGCATCGCTGGCAGTTGCAATAATAGCTACTGTTGCAGGAGCCGTGAATGCAGCACCAGATGCAGGTGAAGTCAGCATCACCACAGGGGCGTTGTTGTTTCCGCCACCGGTACAATCACTGATGTATTTCCACACTTTGCCATCGCCCACGTTCAGATCAGGTTGCTCGTTTTGTGTCCACCATTTAGCCTCATACACTTTACCATTGTACACTATCTGGTTGCCACTTGTATATACACCAGTGGCAGTCCATGCCTGAATGCCGTTACAACCAGTACCGTTGCCTGTACCTACAGTAACAGATACAGCGCCTGAAGTGGTTACTGCACCTTTGTTATCGGTTGCTTTGGCAGTCAATGAATAAGTACCATTAGCTACATTGTTCCAGCTATACGTATAAGGTGCTGCAGTTGCTTCACCCAATTTTGTACCGCCATTAAAGAATTCCACTTTACTAACTGAACCATCGTTATCACTGGCTGAGGCCGTGATAGTGATAGTAGCCGGTGCAGTGAAGGTAGCACCTGAAGCTGGTGAAGTAATGCTTACTACAGGAGCATTGTTACCGCCTGTGTTGCCAAAGAAGTAGTCATAATAGTTATTGGCAAATTCATCGCCATTTGCTTTATCCCAGTTAACTGACCAGGTCATGATACCTCTCAGGCCGGGGTAGCCACTACCCTTTCTCATCACATATCCGCCACCGAATGCCGTTCCTTTTGTGAGGTAATCCAACGCTTTCTTCACATTCACGGGTGTTGTATAACCTGAGCCCGCTGCTGAAGCAGAAGCAGGTAAACCAAAAGCTACCTGGTCTTCACGCAAGGCAGGGAAGGTTTGATTGGTGCCGGCAACAGGGAAACCATTCAACAACATTTCTGTCATTGCCACAATGAAATCTGATGTGCTTGAATTGTAGTTCTTGTTATCCATCCCCGTCATTGAACCGGTATTGTACAATTGCGGATGGATGAACGTTAATTGATTACGCAAACCGTAGATCAATGGCAGGTAAGCACCTACCAATGGAGAATAGGTGGTTGCAAAAGCAGCCTGAACATAATAGGTTTCGGGCGCCATTGTTAACCAGCAATCTTTCCCCTGTCCTTTACGGTAGTTGATGATCTCCTGGATACCAGCGATCAGGTTTACTACTTTAGGCGTGGTAGGACTCATGAAATTATTATCGCCATTGTTAAGTACCAGGTTTGAACCGCCTTCGAGGTCAATATCAAATCCATCGAAGTTATATTGGTCCATCAGCGACTTCATTGAATTAACGAATGAAGTTTTAGCTGCAGTAGTGGTCAGTTGCAGGATCCCGTTTTCACCCCCCAGTGATAACAGTACTTTTCTGCCCTGTGACTGCAGTGTGGCAATATCGGACTTGAAATCTGCTACAGAAGTACCTTCTGGTGTAAAGCTGATAGTAGCCTGATCGCCTGTGGTAACGCCGAAGGCAATTTGAATAACGTTGTACTTGGGATTCACATCGCGTAAACGGATGTACGGCGGTGTGCCTGTTGTTGTACCCCAGTTATGCCAGTAACCCACAATTACTTTGCTGGTGTTACCACCGGTATTTGAGTTTACCGTGAATGTTACCGAAGAAGATGTTGTAACAGCCCCGCTGTTATCGGTTGCTTTTGCAGTAACCGAATAGCTGCCGGCCCCTACACTGCTCCAGCTAACACTATAAGGAGAGGTAGTAGCAGAACCAAGGCTGGTGGCGCCGTTAAAGTATTCTACTTTCGATACGGTACCATCTGCATCAGCTGCACTGGCAGTGAGCGTAATGCTGGCGGGCGCTGTATAGGTAGAACCGTTGGTGGGCGCTGTAATTGACACCGTAGGCGCCTGGTTACTACCAGAACCATTTACTTTTACGGTAATGGCTGCAGAGGTAGTGGTAGCACCGGTGTTATCTGTAGCAATAGCGGTAATGGTATAAGTGCCGGCCGCTACGTTGTTCCAGTTAACAGTATAAGGAGAAGCAGTAACAGAACCAACGCTGGTGGCGCCGTTAAAGAACTCCACTTTTGAAATGCTGCCATCGGCATCTGCTGCATTAGCCGTTAAGCTAATAGTAGCGGGTGCATTGAAGCTGGCATTGTTGGCAGGTGATGTAATGGAAACAGTTGGCAATTGGTTGCCGGTACTGCCATTTGCAAACACCTGGTTGATCTTGTTTACCAGTTTTGATTTGGTATTGGCACAGAAGATCAGTTTGGTGCCTGAGGTGCTGCTGGTCATGTCAGTCATGTCACCGAATACCTGCCATACAATAACCCCGGCCAAACCCTGGTCTTTTATGTATTGCGCTTTTGCTTCAATGGAACGCTCGTTATCAAAGCTCAGGAAATAGTTTCCTTTTACCTTGTAAGGAACCTTGGCATTATCATCCCAGTATTCAGTCCAGCCCGAACCGCTGCCAGTCGCCTGCTGAATATAGCTGTAAGCCGGCGTACCATCCCACAGGTCTTTTTGCCAGTTGGTAAAGTCGGCGCAGGTTTGAATAGGACCATCGGGTTGAACAGTTTCTGCCCGCTTGCTGGTAGCGCCATTCAGCGCAGCAGTACTGCCACATACAACCCCTCTTCCATAGAAAGGGGCGCCTAATGTAACCTTACTCAGGTTAACACCCAGGTTCTTCAATCCTTTTACGGTTCCATCCAATGAAAAACCCTGGTATTCCATACCGGGATAATCATATAAAGGCGCATTGTGACCAGCCTTGTTGCTCCATCCACCATTATAGTCATAGGTCATCATGTCTATATAGTTGAGCACGGCATTCAGTCGGGTCCAGTTAAAACCGCTCAGCTTGGAAGGCACGGCAGAGAAACAGGCCGTGATCAGTTTGCTGCTGCCAATGGCAGCGCGCACTTCTTCAGCCAGCGTGGCAAAGTTGTTGTAATCAACAGCCCCATAATGCTCGATGTTCATGCCAGGATCGTTGGGATATTCCCAGTCGAAATCGATACCGTCAAAACCCATTGCGATCAGGTCTTTACAGTTCGCTACGAATCTGGCGCGTTTGGCGGCATCGGCGGCTACTTCAGGATAGTGCTTACACATGCTCCAGCCACCAACAGAGGCCATTACTTTTACGCCTTTTGAATGCGCCAGCTCTAATAAGCCTGGTTGACCACCCTGTTTATGAATGGCCAAAGGAAAGGAACCGGTTTTGCCGGTGTTTACATTCTTCCAACCGGCGCCTTCATTACGGTAGCCCTGGTTGTAGGCATAACTGCCATCAGAAATGTAATACAGGGTTTCCAGTTCACCATACAACAGGTACAGGTCCCAACTGCTGTAGATGTCTTCATTCAGCAACGGAGCAGGTGCCTGCACAGCGCCTGCCTGGTAAATGTTCTTGTTGCGAAAATCACCACTATGCAATGAACCATCCTGGGCCACGCCAAAGAAAGAAAAGTTCAGAATGGTGTACTGGGAATAATCCACGTTCAAATGGTTATAACCACCTTTGGGAACCAGGTTCGCTACATCTTTCCAGGCATCCCATTGTGTAATATAACCGATCACCTGTTTGGAGTGCTGGGCCGTGGTGGCAGGCACCGAAGGACTCACCTGCGCACGCGCAGCTGAGAAAAAACAAAGCAAAATAGCCAGTTGAACATACTGCAAACTTCGCCAATGGCGCCATTTGCGCAGGGTAGACAACACTTTCATACTGTAAGGCATTTTAAATTAACAATAAATACTATAATTAGAAACTATGTAAACTATGTCAGGGCAAAGCAGTAGCTAAGCGATCAATCCGCCAAAGGCGGACACGCGCCGAAGGCTGATCGCAGTATACTTAACGTGCAATACCGAACGCACAAAATGCAACCTGCGAAATAGCTATGCATTTCGAGTTACATACGTGCGTACCAATCATTAGACGTTAAGGAAAAAACAAAGGATTTGATAATGAATGCAGCCACGCAAAGGATAACCAGGCGTTCCGCATTATGAAGAAGGTAATTAGTAATTGCAGTAATATAATTGTAGAAGCAGCTGCAAAGTAAAAACTGTTTAAAATACTTTCGCTATGAAAACAGGTTTATTTTTTTCCACATTATAGATATACGTTATAGAAAGATTGATAATCACAACCCTATGCCATACATGCAATTTATTATTTCCAATTCTTAAGATGTAAGCTAGCTATATTGTTATAGTATAGGTCATTGCTAACTTAACGCCTTATCCTTTACCTTATTCAACAACGGTGCTGAATGTGCTGAGTAATTTTACTCTTTTTCATCACCCTAATTTTGTTTAGCCTTGAAAAATTATAAACGTTTTAGCGATTTGAATGAATTGGAGTGGTTTTTGCCTACTACCTTCTTTGTAAAAATCACTTGTATGTAAGTAGTAATACTGTTGTAGAAAGCATCCCTTAGCACTAAAGTGGGTAGTTGACCCGCTTCCCTGGTACTGTTTAGAATAGCTATATTTTTTTCCCCTTTCATATTTGTTATCAGCCGCACCTGGCGTGTGGTTGCGTGATAAGCT
>NZ_JBJMLX010000273.1:0-14701 GCF_045805085.1 Niastella sp. | reverse complement strand
TCCTTTGCATGACGCGCCCAGGCATCGGCATCAAACAACACGGGATTGAACTGATGGGCTAATGCCAGATAATCGGCCCGGGTAATTTTCTCCTTACGCATCAGGTGCTCGGCATAGCCATCTACTTTTTGTCCTTTCCATTCGCCTCCTGGCAACGAATAAATGCCCCAGTGAATGAACATGCCAAAACGTGCCTGTTGCCACCAGGCTATACGTTCATCATGATTTTTCATGGAAGCAGTCCACCAGCCGTTTACTGCTTCATCAATCGCCTGCTGATCACGTTGCCGGCCCCGGTTGAACATTTCTTTGTCCTCATCTCCCTGGGAGAAGGCGCTCAGCGTTAATAAAGATAATGCCAGTATAATTAAAGTTTTCTGTATCATATTCTAAGTTCATTGTTTCTAGTTATTGTCTTAGGGACTCCCCCCATCCCCCTCCAGTGGAGGGGGGCAGATTCACAGCTGCATATGAATCTTACAACCATATTAATGGATGTCTGACAGGTAAATTTCTAATCACTTCTTCTACTTCCGGTGCATGATCCAGTTTTTTCCAGGTGACAAACCAGTCTTTATTGCCGTAAGCATTGGCGCCGAACAGCAAGAATGGTTGGGCTACCGGCCAGTTATCCCAATACATTACATCCGGTTGTTTGGGCCATTTGCTTTTATCGGCAACAAAAGTATACAGGTACTCCACCCCCTTGCGAATGTTACGGCCATCCGGTGTGCTGAAGTTCCACAGGTTGTCTTCTTTGGTGGAAAGGATCTGGCAAATGGTAGTCATGGCATCGAGGTTAAAGATCGAATAGCCATAGGGTTTTGTTCTGCGCAGTTCCTGGGGAAAGCTGCCATCGGCTGCCATCTGGTTGGGCAGTAACACAGTTTTATACCTGTCGCGACAAAACTGCTTCAGCTTTTCATTGTGCGTGAACTTTGCGAAACAAGCGGTTTGCATTACCCAGCAGGTGCCATGGTTATTGGCAGCATTCATTTCATCTTTACCATGCTGATGGGTTGTTAACCATTGCAGGTATTGCTCAAACCAGCGCCGGATGGCTTCCAGCAATTGATGATCCATGCCTTTTGCATTTTCCATGGCTTCCAATCCCTGCACTACTTCCATCAATTGAATGGTGTCGATGATGCCAATACCCCTGCCGGTAAACCGGCCTTTGATGGCCTGGGCAAATTGCAGGCTGGGATTCATCATAGTAGCCGTATCTACAAACCAGGCCCTGCAATGTTGTAATGCCTGTTTTACATATTTATCATCATGGGTGAGTTCATATGCAGAGGCCAATGCGCCAACGAGCTGGCTTAACCGGATCATAGCCTGCCGGTGCGCCACAAAGTTATCCGGGTTGCTCATGCCATCGCGCTGCACATATGGACTATCAACCGACTGTGGATTGGGCCACCAGTAATCTCCTTCTGAAAAGAAATCGTGTTTACCACCTGCACTTCTTGGTGAATGTTGCGCGGTTACTGTAACAGGTTGTTGTTGCATAGCCCAAGCTGCCTGCGCGAGTATTTGCTTGCGCAGCGTTTTCATTACTTCGGCTTTGTAGTCGGTTTTGTTGTCTATTGGTCGCCATTGGATGTTTGTTATACCTGTAAACAATAGCCAACAAATGAGCACTCGTTTATAATTCATAATTACTTGTTTAAGATCGTGAATGGCCCTCCTACCCTAACTGGCCAACTCATTTCGTCATATACTCAAATGTCACGTTACCAACTGTATTGGGTTTTCCTTTCAGGGGAGCAGCAATAGACCCTTTCCACTTCCCTGCCTTATCCTTCTCCACTTTTATTTCGCGCCAGCTGAAATCGCCTTTTTCATAATTATAGGTTTCGCCATCATCATCGTACAACTGATATGAACCTGGCTTTTCGCCATAAAAGCGAACAGTCAGATCAACCTTCTCTCCTGCGGCCGGTGCATGTAACATCGGTTTCATTAGGGGAATAATGGCGCCGTCTTTTACATATACAGGTATTTTATCCAGGCCAGGCGTAACAGTTATTACCTCACCATCACCGGCAAAAGCCCCGGTATAGAAATCGTACCACCTGCCTTTGGGCAACACCACTTTGCGCGTCTTCTGCCCTGTGAACAAAGGCGCTACCAATAAATAATCACCTGCCATGTATTGATCCTTGATCTCTTTTGATACCGCTTCAGCATAGGGATTTTCTTCGAGGTTGGTATTGCCGTTCTCTTTTTTTGCTTCGGGCACAAAACCTTCTTCAAGGTTCATGGCCCTGAAGGGCGGAATACCCTGAAAATGATACCGGGCAAATGCGGTGTACCAGTAAGGCATCATTTGCATGCGTAATAACGCCAGTTGCTTTATGGGTTCGGCCACATCTTCGTACGACCAGGGTTTGGTGCCGCTGGCCCATGCATTGATCATAGCCATGGGTGAAAACACCACCGTTTGAAAACGGCGTAACCATTCTTCCGATGTTTTAGATGCTCTTGCTTCGGGCGTCCACAACACGCCGGCAAAACCGCTGTTGATAAGCGCCGTTATAAAATCTTCATGATTATAATAATCATTGTAAATAACATAAGGGAAGGAAGCGCCACCGGCATTGGAACCCCGCACCAGGCCAAAGGTCCTTTTATTCTGTTGATGATACATTTCTGTGCTGTAGCGCTGTACCAGCAAGCCAAAGGTCTGGCGCATTTGTTCGGCAGCTACACCTGATGGAAAGGTAGCCACATCGGGCCACAGGTAATAATCGTAGCCATCTACTTCGTCTATCTTATATCCGCTCACACCTATATTGACCTGGTTATTTTTTAACTGGTCAAAAAACAGCGTACGGCCTTGTTCCGTAGTAAGATCCGGCACCAGTCCGTTCCATACGGTGTGTGAACCGCTGTACGGAACAATGGCTTTGTAAAAAGGTGCATCGGGCGACACATAGGGATTTGTCCAGAGGTTAACGCGGATATTTTCTTTTAACAGGTCCTGCACAAAACCGGCCGGATTGGGATAGCGCGTGCTGTCCCACGAAAAAGTACAGGGATAACTTTTGCTTTGCCAGCCGGGTTCCAACCCAATAAAATCAAGCGGAAAACCTTTCTCTCTGAATGCCGCTACTTCTTTCTTCACTTCATCGGACGTATATAAAGTTTTCACACGTTGCGTAAAACCCAGGCCCCAACGAGGCGGTAAACAACCGCCCCCATTAAACAGGTTGAACCGGCGAACGGCATCCAACGGCGTAGGACCGCCGAATACATATACTTCCACTCCTGCTGCCGGCACCAGTATTTCTACCGCATCTGAATATGGACGGGCACTCCAGCTTTTATCGGTATTCCGGTCTTTGGCAACAGGCGCATTCCTGCTGTCTTTGTGCACCGCCGTTCCTGCATAAATATTTAAATAGCGGGCGGAATTGATGAATACGCCATATCCTTTTGACGACACATAAAAGGGCGACGGCGCATGCGTTCTGCCATTGTCCTTTCCGCCATAGTGGTCAACATGTAATTGCAATATCTTTCCCCGTTGGTGAACGGTTTGAAAGTTCAAGCCAAAACCGTACAACTGCTCTTCTTTTTGCAAGGGAAACCGCAGGTAGGTTTTGCCATCTACTACTTTTATGGAGATATCGGTTTGCGCTAATGGAAATGTTGCCTGCGTTATGGCCGATAACCCTTCTTTATTGGGCGTAGCACCCGAAGCTTTTAACAGGTCATAATTTTCGGGTACACCGGCCACTGCTTTCCATACACCCGGGGCGGTTTCCGTCCAGGCAAGTTGGGCGTGGACAAGAGTTATTTCGAATACGAATGCAATAATTAATACTAATCGCTTTGCTATATACATATGGCTTGTTGTAAATCGTGAAACGTGAAACGGCAAACGTGAAAGTCCTGGTCAACTACTCAACTGGCACCACCGTATATATCTTTCCCTTCTCAGTCGCAAAATCAACAGTATACCGCACCGGCACTTTAAGATCCACCAACTTCGCCTGTTGATTCTTTTCATATGGTGGTTGCCCATAGGAAGTATTCAACGCATTCGCATTGCTGCCCGTTGATCTCTTCGATGTCGCTTCTACTACTTTAACAGGTTGTGATGCACTGATCCGGCAGGGACCACCCAGCAATGAAGTGATGGTAGCCTTTGATAACTTTCCATCCTTCCAGTCAATGGCTACGGCAAAATTGCCACGGGCTTTTATTCCTTTTATGGAACCGTTCTTCCAGGCATCGGGTAAGGCGGGTAATAATGCGAGTTCTCCATTATGACTTTGCAACAATAGCTCGGTGATACCTGCTGTGGCGCCAAAGTTTCCATCTATCTGAAAGGGTGGATGCGCATCGAACAAATTTGGATAGGTGCCGCCGCCACTCATGGCATCTCTTGTTATTCGGGGATCAATATACGTAAAGGCGTCGCTCAATATTTTATAGGCATGGTTGCCGTCCTGCAAACGCGCCCACCAGTTTATTTTCCAGGCCATAGACCAACCGGTACTTACATCGCCTCTAAAGATCAACGATTGTTTGGCTGCCGCTGCCAACTCCGGTGTGGTGGATGGGTTGATCTGACTGCCGGGATACAAACCAAACAAATGTGAAAGATGCCGGTGCTTATCATTGGGATCGTCCCAGTCTTTATTCCATTCCTGCAACTGTCCATACTGGCCAATATGAAATGGATATAATTTCTCCTTTGCTTTAATTACCTGGGTACGAAATGCTTCATCGGTGTTTAATGCAATACCTGATTTAATAACCGCGGTAAACAATTCGCGAATGATACTCATATCCATTGTAGTGGCCATACCTACCTGGTATTCCTTGCCCTTTATCTTCATGGTGTTTTCGGGCGAGGTAGATGGATTGGTGACCAGGGATCCGTTTGCGGGATCGGTTATTAACCAGTGCAGCATAAACTGCGCGGCGCCTTTCATCAAAGGCCAGGCATTTTTCAAAAAAGTTTTATCACCGGTATATAAATAATGCTCCCAGAGATGCGTACTTAACCAGGCGCCTGCCATGGGCCAGCAACTCCAGCGAGGCATTCCTTTCGGGTCCCAATCCATGCCGCCGGGCGGTGAGGTTTTTGCCCACAGATCAGAATTATGATGCACAACCCAGCCTTCAGAAATATTGTAATTCACTTTGGCGGTTTGCGCTCCATTCACTGCCAGCTCTTTCATGAAATCGAATAACGGCTGATGACACTCAGATAAATTGGTATTCTCCGCCAGCCAGTAATTCATCTCTGTATTGATATTCGTTGTATAGTTACTGCCCCAGGGTGGTTGAACATGATCGTTCCAGATACCCTGCAAATTAGCTGGTCTTGACCCAGGTCTTGAACTGGCTATTAACAGATAGCGGCCAAACTGATAATATAATACCTGTAATTGCTGGTCGGTCGGATTCGATGCATATTGTTTCAGGCGTTCATCGGTGGGCAGTTTGGCTGCGCCATTGTCGGCGCCCAATTTCAATTCAACCCGTTTGAACAGAGACTGGTAATCGCGAATATGCGTTCCTTTTAGTTGTTCATAAGAAAGCTCCAATGCTTTTTGCAGATTGGCCTTCGCTTCAATAGCCGGATCTTTACCTTCCAAGCCAGGCGATCTATTAAAGCCATTAAAGCTGGTAGCTTCTGACAAATAAATAGTGACGGTATTGGCGCCGCGTACCTTTAATGTATTACCACTTTGTTCTACCCTGCCGCCGTCGGTCTTTATTTTAACATGCACTTCGAAATTCATGCCTTCACCATTCGCGGAATCATACACTACCTGTTGCGGTTCATAATCCCGGTTGGCTACAAATTTTGGGGCTTTGCCTTGCAGCACCAGGTAATCAGTCGCTGTAGTCTTTACTTTGAAATGTAATTTGCTCGTCAGGTCAAGCACGCCATCGATCATCCCTTTTTTATCGGCAGTGATCCGCATCACCAGCACTTTAGCCGGGTAGCTGATAAACGTTTCGCGCTGATATTGCACATCGCCAATTTTATATCGAACGGTGGCTACTGCGTTGTTCAAATCCAGTTCCCGATAATAGGAAGCCGGCAAGGAATCTTTCGACTGCAAACGCCACCACAGATCAGCCAATGGCAAATAACGGGCGGAATAAGGGCCCTGCATTTTTTTCCATAAGGCAGCTGCCTTTTCATAATCGCCTTCGAACACGGCCTGCCGAACCTGTGGCAATATGATGGGTCCATTAGGATTATTACCTGCTTCGGGATAACCCGACCACAAAGTATTATCGTTTAACTGCAGCCGTTCGGTAGCCACACCACCGAAGACCATCGCCCCGGTTTTACCATTTCCTAAAGGCAAGGCTTCTTCCCAGGCATCTGCAGGTTTGTTGTACCACAGCTTTAATCCTGCATCACTTTGTTGTGCATACAGCGAAGCATTTACCAGGAAACAGAATATCGTTAATTTATATTTCATATGTCTAAGCTGAGAGACCTACAGGTCTTTAAATACCGTTTTCAATCCTTCACTCTTTACACCGATCACCGATTTGCCTCCATTGGTTTGTACGCGAATGATGGCGCGGCCATTGTATACCTGCACCAATCGTGATCCGCTCGATGTGCCCTGGTTATCGATCAGTTTACCATCACCGGCCAAACTAAACCGGATCCAGTTGGCAGCATCCAGACAAAGCACGCCTTTACTGTCTAACAGTTTTACCTGCATGGTAGCTATGCCGTTGGCTTCGCTGAGTTTTTCCAACATCAATCCGGCGGGTTTGCCCCATTTCTCTGTTTGGTATTGAAATTTTATGGAATCCCTTACTTCAATTTTTCCATTACGGGCAATTACCATTACTTCCTGGGCGCCTCCTTTTAATGGTACATTCCAGCGTAAACCTGCGGCAGGAAAATCCTGGCTGTTGCGTTTTTTAATTCCGTAACTCTTTCCATTTACAAACAATTCGGCTTCGGCACAATTGGAATATACTTTTATCATTTTCTCCTCATCTTCATTACCCCAGCGTACCGGCCAGGAATGGCCGTAAATATGCGCCATCGGTTGGGTGGTCCAATATGATTGAAATACGTAGTAGGCTTCTTTTTTTGTAAGATCGCGTTCCACTACGCCTTTCTGGTTCATATAAGGAACGGGATTATCGGGTCGAACGGGAGTTGAGAAATCCTTGAAGGGCCATTGGGCTGAACCTGTTAACCAGGGCATGGTTTCCTGTTCCTTTAAATGCCAGTCAACCAGGTTGCAGAGGTAGGTTTCGCTCCAGTCGCCATCTTTCGATACGCGGGCAGCGCCACCATACAAACTTGCATCACCGGCCCGTTCATCGGCGCCACTACCGGTTTTTACTGTTTGCAACGCTTTATCGGGATTTTCTGAATGACGGCCGGCATGGCTATCGCCACCCCATTCCACATGCAAAAAATGATTTACTTTTTTAAATTCTTCTTCAGTAGCCTGTTTGTATTCGGTGAACAAACCGCGGTACCAGCCTGCCCAAATGGAGGGAGAGTATACATCAACGATATCTTTACAAAAATCGCAACGGCGAATGGCTGTTTTGCGGGATGCATCCAGGTGGTGCGACAGATCATTCAACTCCTTCATAAAATTCCTGATCTGCTCTTTATCAAACTCAGGGAAATCGCCGGGCCAGTCGTTCTCATTTCCCATTCCCCAGATAATGATTGCCGGATGATTGTAATGCTGTTCAATCATATGGGTAAGCATGCGGCGCGCCTGATCTTTGTAAACAGGTCCCCCCAAACCACCACGGCACCAGGGAATTTCTTCCCAAACCAGGATGCCTAAACTATCGCAAAGATGTAGAATAATGCGTGATTGCTGATAATGTCCGAGGCGAATAAAGTTAACGCCCATCTCTTTCATCATAATCATTTCCCGGCGCATCATCTCTTCTGTCATGGCAGCTGCTACGCCGGCCTGGTCTTCGTGCCGGTGGGTACCGCGTAATAACAGCCGTTGTCCATTCAGCATAAATGGTCCATGATCTACGAACTCAAAATTGCGGAAACCTATTTTTTCTTTTTGAATAGAACTGCCTTCCGCAGTGGTTACGGTTGCTTCCACCGTATACAGCAATGGTTTTTGCGGCGACCACAATTGTGGTGTTTTCAGCGTGAAATCAGCTAGGTGAATATCACCGGTTAATGTAGTCAGCGGGACTTCTTTTTGCTGAACGGGTTTTCCGGTGGGGTCTATGAGTTTTATGAGAACGGACAGCCTCCCCCCGGCCCCCTCCGGTGGAGGGGGGGTGGAAAACCTCGCGATTACTGCTACATTTCCTAATTTCCCAAATTTATCTGTTTCGGTTTTTGCGAACAGTTTGTCTATAGCTAATGATGGTGTATATACAAGGTTTAGGTAGCGGTAAATTCCGCCATATACGTTAAAATCCGACAAATTAGAAGGGATCATCTCCAGGTCCCTTGAATTATCGGTTTTGATGGCGATGGGAATATTTCCCTTGAACTGGCTTTGAAAGACGGACATTTTTTTAAATGCCGCTACGGCGTCCGTAATATCTACCGACCATTCATCGTACCCACCGGTATGCGACCCAACTTTGGTAGTGTACACATATACATCCGTTTTCTGTCCGGCGCCTTCAAAAAAAAGCAGGGTACGGCCATTGGTGTATGGATTATTGATATCAAGCTGTGTTCTGTACCAGGCGGGGCCCTGGTAATAATTTACATCCGGATCAACTGCATCTTCTGCATTTACACAATGCGGCAGTTGCACTTGAATCCATAAGGGAACGCTTTCCGGGTTTCCTTTGCCTACCGGTCGCATTATTTCCCAAATGCCGCCTACATCCTGTTTTAAAAATTCCCAATTACCTGTTAAACGGGTCGATTGCTGGGCACGGGCTGATGCGTTCACCATCAGCAATAAAAACAACCATTTGAGTTTCTGCATTATTCACTACGTTTTTGCCCCCTCCCTGCCTCCCCACTGCTGGGGGAGGAGATGAGATAAAAGGGGAATAAGATTACGCCGAAAGATAAGTAAGAACCTTACTCCAGTACTCAGATTGTACGCAATCGTTTCCGGGTTGCATCTATTTTGTAAAAACTTAAAATTCTGACCCCGAACTATTGGTAGTCCAGGGCCAGAATCGCAATTTTAAAAAAACACAATTTTTCAATAAAGCCCACGCTTATTTTACCCCATACTCCACTACTCTGTCCATCACATGTATTGGGCCATTGTCGCTTAATATACCAGATGTACGGCCAATGGTAACCCGAACGCTGTTGATAAAATCATTCACTCTCACTTTTGAATCCCGGTCATTCGACAACAAAAGGTACATATCACTTCCGGGGTTAGCGGCATCGGCTCCTTCAGGCAGCAGCGTTTTTACCTGCACATTTTCTGAACCGAGGTTATCATAATTGTATTCTCCCTGCACGATCAAATATAATAACCAGTTTTTAACCTGTTGCGGCGTATACTGCGACCAACTTTTGGCCACGGCATTGTTCACTTTATAACGGCCCCAATAACAATCGGTAGCAGTTGCCTGGGCGGCCCTGAAAACAGCGTCGTTATGCAGAAAAATAAAGGTCCTTCCTGGTTGCACATATTCGTTGGTATCGATACCTGAATAAATAATGGCATCGTACATGCCTTTGAAAATAGTATCTGGCTGGTTCAATATGCTTCGTTCCTTTAAATACTGCCAGGCAGTTTTATTAATATGTGGATCAAGCGTACTGGTTTTATGATCGGTATTCTTCTGCAATTCCAGGCCCGCAATTTTTTTGCAACCTGTAATACAAACTATCAGTAAACCAATAAACAGCGTGCTATATATAATTTGATGCTTCATTGTTATCGCTTTCTTTTTTACAAATAGGTTATTCCGAGTAGGGTTCGTTCTGGCGAAGTAATGTGTTCCTGTTCAACGCCTGTCGTGAAATTGGCCAGAGTATTTTCCGTGGATCATTAAACCCGGTTTGACTGATACCCAGTAATTTCTGGCGATTGCGTATTAGCGGGTCCATTGTTTCTAACACCCGGCCCGTTCTAACGAGGTCAAACCAGCGTTTTCCTTCGGCAAAAAGTTCTAACTGGCGTTCATTCAGTACGGCTGTCTCCACATCGCGATCGGTGGGGTAATCGGCAGGAACCAATGGCGTTAGTCCCCTGAGCGTACGGATGCGATTTACAATGGTAAATACAGGCGCTTTACTGGCGCTGGTTTTATTCAGCGCTTCGGCACGTAATAACAGCACTTCGGCTATGCGGTACAACGGTAATAACGCACTATTCAACGCATTGGTAGGGTATACCACTTTGTTCGAACTATTCAGCGGATAGAATTTGCCAATCTGGATAATTCTTGTACCAGCAGTCACCAAAGCAGTGTCGTAGGTAACAGCCCGGCGGATATCGTTCTTATTGCTTTCATAACGCATGAAGACTGTACTGTCGATATAATAGTTGGAGGTGTTGCTGCCCGATCCTATTTTGGAGATACCGTTTCCTCCATCATGTGAATCCCAGTATAGGCTCCAGATGGCTTCTTTAGTATTGGCCGGATCGAGAAATATTTTTTTCCAGTCGGTAGAATTACTAGCGGAAACATCATACTTAAAAGACAGGTTAATCAAATTTTGGGAAGACTCCAGGGCTTTCGCATAATCCAATTTCCACATATATACATCTGTTTGCAGTGCAAGAATGGCCCCTGCATTCATTTCCCATACAGTGACGTTTGTTTTATCAACCAAACTGTAGGCTTTTACCAGGTCAGGAATAATGATATTGTTCAGGATTGAATCAGCACCTGATCTGGGTGCCAGCGGATCTTCAGTCAGGCTTTCATAAGGTTCCAGCCGAACCGGCACTCCGCCCCACAGGCGGATGGCATAAAAATACATATAAGCCCGGATGGCGTATGCCTGCGCCAGATAATTGTTCCGCACAATCTGGGTAAAACTCGACGTTAAGGCAATTTCGGGTATATACTTAATGGCCAGGTTGGCACGGCCGATGGTAAAATATAAATTGCTCCAGTTGGCCGCTCCGGTCAGCGAATTCAATCCATTAAGTGTTACGTTGATCTGGTTTTCACCCGTACCACCATACGTAAAGTTGTCTGAGCGGGCATCGCCCCAATCGGTATAATTGCCATTCAGTGTTTTTTGAACACCATCATATATGGCCGCTACACCAGACTTAGCATCATCGGCAGATTTCCAAAAGCTTTCAGGCCCCAGGTCAGAAATAGGTTCCTGGTTCAAAAATTTTTTACATCCTGCACTGGTAAACAAACCCAGTGCTGCTATATAATAGAGGAGTTTTTTCATTTCATTACATTTTAAAAGTTCAGGTTAATACCGGCGCCAAATTCTCTTTTCCGCGGATAGCGGCCATTGTCCTGCCCCATTTGCAACGCGTTATTGAAAGCAATTTCAGGGTCATACCAGAAGTAGTTGGTCCAGGTAAGCAAATTATTACCATACAGGTACACGGTGGCACCCTTCATTTTTGCTTTGGACATGATGTTTTGAGGCAATGTATACGACAGGCGCACATTACGCAGGCGAATGAACGAAGCATCTTCCAGGTACTGACTGCTTAATTCCCGTGCATTACCCATACCATTGTTTTTTGCTACGGCCCATTTGGTAACATCACCCTGATGCCACCATGAATCGCGGATGTATTCGGGATCGGGCGTTACATTGCTGGTAGCATTGGTATTCAACTGCTGGCGGCCACGGTCGTACAACAACCCGCCCCAGCTTACATAAATATTGAATGACAGGCTGAAATTTTTATAAGAAAATTGATTGGACAAACCGGCTATCCATTTAGGCTGGGCATTGCCGAGCGGAACCCGGTCGGCGTCGTCAATCACACTATCCCTGTTATTGTTCGCCCATATCATATCACCCCCCTTCAAAACATTTCCCTGCGTTTTCAACTGGTTTATATGGCCATTGTATGCTTTGCCATTGAGCGTATAACCATTAAAAGTACCAGCGGTGAACACGGGAGTCAGTTGCTCCCAATCATCGGTGTAGGCATTTGATTCATCATATTGATATACACCCAGCGCCTGCCAGCCATAGAAATCACCTAAACGCTGCCCCTCTTGGGTGATCCAGTTAGTAGCGGCAATGGGCACGCCGCCATACAGGCTTTTAATGGTTGCATTATTGAACGACATGTTATAAATGACGTTCCAGGAGAACTTATTATTACGTACCGGGTAACCATTTACTATGAATTCAAAGCCCTTGTTTTGAATGGAACCGATATTTACATTCACTTCCTCGAAGCCGGATTCGTAGGGCAGGGGCGCCTGATACAGCAATTTATCAGTTATCTTATTATAATAATCAGCTGTAATGGTCAGGCGGCCATGTAAGAACGTGAGGTCCATTCCCAGGTTGAATTGTTTTGTTTCTTCCCAGCTTAAAGCAGGGTTACCGAAAGTGGCAGAAGGCGCTACCCCTGAAACACCATTATACCAGTTACCAGTTGGGTTATCGTCATTGCTACCGAATGTATACGTTCTGATGGCATCATATTCTCCGATCCTGTCATTGCCTGTTAAACCCCAGCTGGCGCGGATCTTTCCTTCATCGAGGTATTTTGTAACCCATTGCATAAAATTCTCTTCAGTAAAGCGCCACCCAACCGAAGCGGAAGGAAAGTAACCCCAGCGGTTTTGTTTACCAAATTTTGAAGAGGCATCTGCCCTGAAATTACTATTAAAGAGGTATTTCCCTTTATAGCTATATCCCAACCGGCCAAACGCCGAAACAGAAGTATATCGTTTTTCCAGCGTATTTGGCGGCGTACCATATAGCTGTGGTGAATTGAGTGTTGTAACCTCTTCTGTAACATAATTGGTTCCCAATATATTTGTTCCACGCTGAAAATTACGGTCGGCACTCACGCCCAACACGCCGGTTAAAGTATGGTCACCGGCCAGTGTTTTATTATAGTTTAAATAAGCCTGGGTCATCCAGTAAGTTTTCCACTGCTGTTCATCACTGCCGTCATTGTCAATCGTTGTATTACTCAATAATTTTGGTGAGAATGTCAGGTGATGCATGTAATTGGCGTTTACATTGGCATCTACTGTCAGTTTCAATTCAGGCAGGAACTGATAACTAATATAATTATAGAAGTTTCCATCCAGGGTCTGGTATTCATTTTTTCGTAACAGGGCCTCCGCTACAGGATTTCTTCGGCCACCGATCTGAGTGGCCAGGCTTCCATCGGGAAAAAACACCCGAAAGTTTGGCGGACGCTGAATGGCCTGGTTCAGGGTATTGCCTTCATTGATCCGGTTTTCGCTTGTGTACGAAAACTGTATGCGGTTACCATACGTAAGTTTCGGCGTTGCTTTATAATCTATGTTGAATCGTCCGCGCATGGCCTTGGCCCAGCTATTAATGATAATTCCTTCGTCATCCAAATAACCCAGGCTTCCGTAATAATTTACATTAGGTGAGCCACCGCTCAGGCTCAAATCAACCTGCTGGCGTTTGGCAGTTTTTGTCAGTTGGTCCTGGTAATCATTATCTGCATTGAACGAAGGGTTTAATGAATCGGTATTTAAACCGCCACCGGTACCATTGGCACTACGCTTCTGATCCAGCAAACGGCGTTCGGCTGCATTTGATTGTGGTATTTTATGCGACAACTGGCTTGCGCTGGTGAGGTAACGCACATCGAGCGTAGGCCTTCCCTCTCTGCCTTTTTTGGTGGTAATAATCACCACACCATTGGCTGAACGGGAACCATAGATCGCTGCAGAGGCCGCATCTTTTAATACTTCAATAGATTCTATGTCGTTGGGGTTAATACCGTTTATATCTACACCCTGGGCGCCATCTACAATATACAGCGGGTCTGCGCCGCCCTGTAAGGTGCCGATGCCACGGATACGCACAGAACTGGCTGCTCCGGGGCGGCCCGATTCCTGGGCAATTTGAAGACCTGGCGCCTGTCCCTGCAAGGCATCCGTGATATTTACTGCCTGCCTTTCCTGAATTTGTTTTGCGCTAACAGAAGAAATGGCTCCGGTAACATCTTTCTTTCGCTGGGTACCGTAACCAATTACCACCACTTCATCCATAGAAGTATTACCGGCGGTTAAAATAACAGTAACGTCGGTTTGGGTACCTACCGTTATTTCTTTGGAGATGTAGCCAACTGAAGAAAACACCAATACTGATTTTGATCCGGGAACCGTAAGACTGAATTTACCTTCATTGTTGGTGCTGGTGCCTACAGTGGTTCCTTTTACTGTAACAGTAATAGCACCCAATCCTTTTCCATTGGCCTCTTTTACCGTTCCACGAACGGTAGTGTTTTGTGCAAATGTGGGGTGTAAACAACCAATAAGAATCAGAAGTAGAATAAGTACCCGGCGTGGTGGGGCAATAAAACGCCAGGAAGAAAATGATTTCTTTTTCATACAGCAGTTAGTTTTTTACATATCACACCCCTGCTCAATACAGTGTGAAATGTAGTCGGTTTATACAATAGAGTTTATAGTGCAACTACTGCAAGTAAGGAAGTATTTATGTTGCTGAATGTTGCTAAATTGACAATATGGTAAGCTATATTAACATTTGGTGATTTTTAGCAAACGCTTTAATCTTATCTTAATCAGTCCGCTACGTAAATAAAAAACCGTGATG
>NZ_JBJMLX010000272.1:0-3981 GCF_045805085.1 Niastella sp. | reverse complement strand
TAAGCCATTTGCCAATACAATAACCCCAGACGACCTTAAGAAGCATTTGTACATCATAGCCGGCCCCGGTATGGAAGGCCGCGAAACGGCCACTGAAGGACAACGGAAAGCAGCCGCCTATATTGAAAACCAGTTTAAAACACTGGGATTACAACCCGGTAATAAAGGCAATTTTCAATTAGGCTATCCTATATACCAGGATTCAATTTCCAAAGCAGCTATAGAAGTGAACGGAAAGTCGTTTGCTCTGTTCAACGACTTTATGATCAATCAATCGATGGCGCATACGAGTACTATCTTCTGCAATGAAGTTGTTTTTGCAGGGGCTGGCATCAGCGATAGTACCCGCAACGATTTTAAAGATGTAGCTGGCAAAATTGTACTGATATTTCAGGCGCCGCCGCCATCAGCGCCAACCGGTGGTGGCTCCAGTGCCCGTAACCGCTCAAGGTTTGGTCCATACCAGGTTATGGAAGCTGCACTAAAAAATGGCGCTGCTGCTATTTTAATAATACAAAATAATTTTCCCCGTCGCGGCGGTACAGCTATGACCAAAGGCCCTGCCTACCTCGATGGATTTCAAAAAACCGTTTCCCCCAATACCTTTTATATTTCTGAAGAAGTTGCCAAATCCATCATGGACGCTGATTTCGATGCAGCTAAAGAAGCCGTGAAAACCGGTAACGTGCAACCTAAAACGTATACGGCTGAGGTAAAGCTCGAATTCAAAAAAGACAGGCTTGAATTATCGAGCAGCAACGTAGTTGGTTTCCTGGAAGGCACTGATAAAAAGGATGAGTTTGTTTTTATCACCGCGCATTATGATCACCTGGGCAAACGCGGCGATTCTGTTATTTATTATGGCGCCGATGACGATGGCTCAGGTACCGTAAGTGTGCTGGAACTGGCCGAAGCATTTGCAAAGGCAAAGGCAGCCGGCAAAGGGCCCCGCCGCTCCATTGTATTCATGACCGTTTCAGGAGAAGAAAAAGGTTTATGGGGATCAGAGTTCTACAGCGATCATCCATTGTACCCATTAAACAAAACCACTGTTGACCTGAATATCGATATGATCGGTCGTACCGATCCCAAACGCAAGGAAGGCGATAGCACCAATTATGTGTATGTGGTGGGCGATGACAAACTGAGTTCTGACCTGCGCCCCATCAGCGAGGCCATGAATAAAAAATACACCAAACTGGAACTGGATTATAAATACAATGCGCCCAAAGATCCTGAACGCATTTACTATCGCAGCGACCATTATAATTTCGCCCGTAAAGGTGTACCCATCATTTTCTATTTTAATGGAACACACAACGATTACCATCGTCCCACTGATACCCCCGATAAGATCAATTACAACCTGATGGCCAAAAGAGCGCAACTGGTATTTTATACGGCCTGGGAAATGGCCAATCGAAATGACATGTTGAAAAGAGACATTCCGCTTTCGGAACAATAACGATAAGTAACTGACAATAGGCAATAGGCAACATTACAATTTGCTTATTGCCTGTTTTTTTTGACTACTTCCAAAGTTTATAACAATAGCGGAACAACTTACCTTCAAAATCAAACGGCGTGGTAGCGCGGGTGATATCTTTTATTTCTGATGAGTTGATCTGTTCCCTGTCCAGCTCAAATTTCCGGTAATTGGTACTGAAGTAAATAATGCCGCCGGGCGCCACTGCCTGCATGGTTTTATTCAACAGTTCAGCATGGTCACGCTGAATGTCCAAAAAGTCCTTCATGCGTTTGCTATTGCTGAAAGTGGGTGGGTCCATCACAACCAGGTCATAGGAAGCAGGCGCCAGTGAATCGAGGTATTGTTTTACATCCGCATGAACAAACTCGTGTTTCTTTTCATCATAGATATCATTCAATCGCATATTCTCTTCCGCCCATTGCAAATAGGTTTTTGACAGATCAACCGAAGTAACCTTTGATGCGCCACCAGCAGCTGCGTATACCGAGAAGGAACCGGTATAACAAAACAGGTTCAACACCCTTTTTTCATTTGACTCAATGCGTACCATCCCACGGGTAATGCGGTGATCGAGAAACAAACCGGTATCGAGATAATCGCTCAGGTTCACTTTAAATTTCAACCCGGCTTCGTCTACGACAAAATTGGCGCCTGCTTCACTCACGCGCTGGTATTGGCCCAGGCGGCCCGGTTTACGCTGGCGTTCTTTGATGTATACATTGTCAACCGGCATTTGCAGTACTTCACAGATCAGCTCAATGCAGGCTTCCAGCCAGGCATCATGTTCAGTCTCCGCCATTTCAAATTTCCGCTTATATTCTGCCAGGTATAAATTATCGCCATACCGTTCAATACATAAAGCAAATTCAGGCAGGTCATGATCATAGATGCGATAACAGGTAATGCCCTGGCGCTTTGCCTGTTTATTTATATGCCGGTACACTTTGGTGAGCCGGTTGCGGAACATTTCGAATTTTTCGGGAGAAGACATGGGGCAAAAATAAGTTGAAAAAGTTAGTTAACCAGTTGACGAGTTGACCAGTTGACGAGTTGACGAGGCAGAAGGCAGAGGGCCCTCCTACGCTAAAGCTTCAGCGGCAGGCGGAAGGCGGGCGAGGCAAGGAAGTCATCAATAACTAACAAACTCAATAACTAACGAACTTAATAACCTACAAACCTAAGAACTTAAACTTAGCATCCGGAAGCAACACTATCAACCAATAACTTTCAACTTTAAACTTTTAACTTTAAACTTTCATATACTTCTTCAACCATAAAAACCCAATAGCCGTAACAAAGCTTGTTCCCCCCAATGTCCACCACAACACATTAAACCCGGCATGCTCGGCAATTTGCGCACCCAGGAATGGGCCCATAGTTTGCGCAATTGACCAGGCAATGGTATACAAACCTGCATATTGACCACGGTTGTGATCGGCGCTGCGGGCGGTCCAGAAGGTATTCATAAACGGCAGTACCAGTATTTCCCCCATTGTCATTACCACCATCATCAGCATCGCCAGCAGGTGATTAATCTGAAAGAGGTTCAGCATGAAATAGGCAGTACCTACCAAAATGGTACCTCTAACTATATAAAACAGGTTCGAGCGGCGGCCCTCCAGTTTAAAAATGAGCACCATTTCAATGATAGCGATCATAATACCATTGACGGCGCCTATTAAGCCAATAAAGCGTTCATTAAAATGCAACTCAATTTTGTAATAGGCATTCAGGTTAGTGAATAACTGAAAAAAGCAACACGCAAATAATATAGTAAGTAGAATAAACAAGAGATAGATCTTATCGCGGTAAGCCGAATGCGAAGGATCGGCAACAACCGGTTTTTTAACCGGTTTCACCTGTTTTGATGGATGCAAAAAATACCACAACAATAGTACAGCAGTGAGGTTGGTAGCTCCATCAACCCAGAACAACAATTCATAATTGATAGCTGCCAGCAAACCACCAATAGCACTGCCAACTGCCCAGCCCAGGTTAATAGCCAACCGGTTGAGCGCATACGAACGGGTACGGGTATCTTCTTTACTGTAAGCAACGATAGCTGTAGAGTTGGCAGGCCGGAACGCATCATTCACCATGCTTAATAAAAAGGTGAACAAACAGATCAGCGGAAATGATCTCATTTGTCCCAGCACCATGAACATAATGCCGCCACCGCCTAATGTAATTAGCTGCACTTTATGAAAACCAATGCGGTCGGTTAGTTTGCCACCAAGAAACCCACCTGTTACTGCCCCCAACCCAAACAGGGCCATAACAAAACCAGCCTGCCCGATGCTGTAGCCCATTTTCGGACTGGTAAGATAAATGGTCATGAAGGGAAGTACCATGGTGCCGCTTCGGTTTATTAACATTACAAACGACAACCACCAGGTAGAGGGAGACAATCCACTATAGGCATTCTTGTATAGAGAAAGCGTTTTGCTTATCATGTGACTTTGTATAATAAAAAAAATCCCCCGCGGGTTAAG
>NZ_JBJMLX010000271.1:0-2696 GCF_045805085.1 Niastella sp. | reverse complement strand
CACCATGGCAGAATCGTTACCTACATATACATGACTGGCCACCGCATTGGAAGCGTTTGTCCAGCCCAGGTTCAACGAGCCATTATCGCCATCAACATGTTCATCGCCATTTGCCGGAATGGGCGTTTTGGCCTGGTACAGCGGATTGCCGGTATTGATCTCGATACCATTGATCATGAAATTCCTGATAAGGACACCGGTAGTAGTGTCGGCCACATACCATGCCACTACATCCTGACCGGCTACGGCGTCGGCATACATATAAGCAACCGGCACATTCGCCGTTACTGTTTCCCGAATGCTCAGCGCCAGGTTATCGTATTTTTGAACACCATCGAGGTATACATCTATCGGTGCAAAAGGACCGGTAGTAGCATTGTCAACATTATTATGGTAAGTAAGAATGCTGTGACGGCCGGTGGGTAAACCACTGATGCGCATTTCAATTTGCGCGCCGCTGTTGCCATTGTTAACCCGTACCCCATCACATACCAATCGGGCAAAGTACGGTGTTTGGATACCAGCCTTATACCAGTTGGAGCTTAATTTATCTCCATAGGGTCCTTTTCGTATTAATTTAACCGTTACACCACCACTAAGCGAAAGGGTGGCTGTATCCACTACATTGGAAGCTAAGGTCCAGGAGGTATACCCTATTTCATTTACTTCGGCATCGGTGCGGCCGGTCTGGTTCAGGTCGATCTTATATACAGGGTGTTGAGCGGATGTTGTTAAGTAACAACTAATGAGGAACAGGAATGGCAAAAAAGTGCGTACACACTTTTTCGTTTGTGACAAGCAAAGCATACGTTAGTTTTAAATGGTTATGGTATAAAACAGTATAAATACAATCCTTAAGGTGCATTCCGGTTCTTAAAACAAAAGAATAGCCGGAACAACCTTGCAGGTTGAACTAAACAAAAAAGTAAAAATTGATCTCGTACAGGGGAGCGACAGAGCTATCAGAGGTGAACATAGCCATGCAATCGCATCAGGCAAATTAGAGCAGGCGGCAACGTTAAAAAATGGAATATCTGATTGTATTGATGTACTATTTTTTTACGGACAATCGTAGGCACTGCGGGCAGTTTACTAACGGAATCCTGACAACCGGGTAAACCGTACCTTTATTATACAAACTGGTACGCATGGGATCTATTAGCAATGAGGATGAACAGGAACTGAAAAAAGCATTGGGCAAACCCAAGTACTACCTGGATGCGCCGGATAAAATAGCCGGCGAACGGTATTATTGGTTCCCCAACCAGGGCGATAGTATGAATGACCATTCTGAACGGTCGATCCCCGGCGGCAGCATGGTATTGGGCAGACTGTTACCAGTAAAAAACCTGGAGGAGGTTCCCCTGCACCGCCCCCTGGTTTTTATTATCGATTACCACGGTGAACAATTTTGCCTGTTGAAATGCCCTATTGAAACGAATACTGATGCCAACAAACTTTGTCTGCATAGCTATAATCCGGGGCCTGGTTACGACGATCTGTGGTTACCCTTTCAATACCTCAAATACATTTTTATAGTAGAAAGAGTTCGCCGGCCCAATGGCAGTGAGTTTGTTCCGTGACGGCAGAGGGCTTTATACCTCTCAATCTCCTTCTTCCTTGTTACCTCGTCAACTTGTCAACTGATCAACTGGTCAACTCGTCAACTGATCAACTAACCTCATAACTCACTTCATGCGCTTCCCAGGGCGCCGGCACCTCCAGCTTCGACGTTAATTTGTCTACTGCGTTTTTCGGCACCATGGCTTCGCGGGCTTTGTTCTGCACATGCAGCCTGGCATACGGCACTTCTATATACACCATTTTTACATATGCTTTGTACGTAACAAAAAGCTCCACCAGTTGGGCCCGCATTTGCCGGGTGATGTTGGTGGCGTTCCAGACAAAATGCTGTTTGCGGCGTAAGTATTCCCTGGCCCTTTCTTTGGCCAGCTGAACAACGGTGCCGTTGCCGCTTTTATCGGTGGGCGCAATTTTATTCTTCCGGCGGATCTCATCGAGGTTGATCACTGGCCAGTCTTTATAATACTGCTGCACATAGGTATCCTTACCAGCACCGGGCAGTCCGCACATCATCACTACCGTAGCGCCAAATTCATCGAACGGAACAAAACCAGGTGCACTGTCTTCCTTATAAAAATAATGGAACCGTGCATGCGGCGTATGAAAGGCCCTGGGTTGTCCCCAGCAATCCTGTTCCTGGCAAAGCGCTTCAAACAGGTCGATGCGGTATAACAGCTCCTTCTGATCGCTGCAAGTTCTTTCCAGGGCATCAGCTCTTGCCAGGAGAGAAAGCAATTTGGTGTCCACCATTTCACTGGTTTCAATGATCATCCGTGTTGGGTCTCTTCTTTCAATGGCCCAAATGGGCATGCCGTGATAGCGCACCAGCTGCACAATTTGTTCTCTTAAAAAGAACGGTGTGGGTTGTTGCCTGTATAAGATCTGGCGCGCGGTTAAGGCGCCTTTTTTTGAATGCCCTCGCGATGTTATGCTGCCATCTGCTTCGTGCACCGTAGTGCTGCGTTTCTCCACATCGTGCAACAGGGCGCCCGCCCACAGTAATTCCTGTTCCTGTGCCGTCAGGTTTTTGTAAGCTTCCAGTTGTTGCAGGGCTTCCAGCACCATGCGCGTATGAATGGCCACGTTACCTTCTGCATGATGCACAGGGTCCT
>NZ_JBJMLX010000270.1:0-2271 GCF_045805085.1 Niastella sp. | reverse complement strand
TTGCCGATTATATTCCAAACAACCTGACCACTTATGAAAAAAGCGAAGGCTGGAAATTGTTGTTTGATGGAAAAACGACCGATGGCTGGAAGGGCGCCTACAAACCTGGTTTCCCCGAAAAAGGCTGGCAGGTAAAAGATGGAAACCTGACTGTGCTGTCATCGAATGGCGCTGAATCAACGAACGGCGGTGATATTGTTACCAAAGATGAGTACAGCGCTTTCGACCTGTCGTTCGATTTTAAACTGACACCTGGCGCCAACAGCGGCGTGAAATATTTTGTGACCCTGAGCGAGAAAAACGCCGGTTCGGCCATTGGCCTTGAATACCAGGTGCTGGATGACACGTTGCATCCCGATGCCAAGCTTGGCCGCGATGGCGATCGTACGCTGGCCTCCCTGTACGACCTTATAAAAGCCGACAAACAAAAACGGTTCATTCACCAGCCGGGTCAATGGAATACCGGCCGTGTTGTAGTATATCCCAATAATCATGTGGTGCATTACCTGAATGGTGTAAAAGTGTTGGAATATGACCGCGGTTCACCTCACTTTCGCGAATTGGTGGCTATGAGTAAATACAAAGTATGGAAGGATTTTGGAGAAGCGCCTAAAGGGCATATTTTGTTACAGGACCACGGAAATGAAGTAAGTT
The DNA here is from genome assembly GCF_045805085.1 of Niastella sp. Lineage (NCBI taxonomy): Bacteria > Pseudomonadati > Bacteroidota > Chitinophagia > Chitinophagales > Chitinophagaceae > Niastella > Niastella sp. The sequence continues at coordinate 1,617 of NZ_JBJMLX010000270.1, read as the reverse complement.
TCAGAAGTATTAAGATAAAGCAGTTAAAGTAGCTTACAGCGTTATCAGAGATATTAGAAGCCCTTCCCGACTTTGTCGGGAGGGGTTTTTCTTTTTTGGCCTGCCGGCCGAAAAGGGTATAAAAAAAGAAAGGTCGCCTTGTTACAGGCGACCCTACACTAATCAAATACCATTAACCATTAAACCTTATCCTATTGCAAAGTTGCAACTTAAATCGCACATAAAAAATAGATTGCCATAAAGATTTTGCACTAATAAATAATTACTCCTAGAGAACAGGTAAAAAATAGGATTATTACTATCCCGGAATGAGCATATCAGGAGAGAAAAATACTCTTGCAGCTATGTGTATAGTATGCTAAATGGCTGCTAAAGCAAACAAGTGTTAGAATTATAACATAGAACGGAGCCCTGCAACATTGAATGGGCAGGTAGCTGAAAGCCGGATGGGGATTGATAAATGTCTGTTTTACAATGGAATTTTTAAAACACTGTCTTTAGTAAGGTTAACAGTTAATCTTTTTGATTCATTGCTATAATTAATTAGCAAGGTATAAGTGCCCGGAAGCTGAATATTGGGCAAATAAAAAGTGCCCTGTTCGTCGCTTTGTGCGGCAATGTCGGGATGTTCATAACTGCCCCCGGCTATCATTACAATGGCGCCTTCCACCGGGGCGCCGGTAGCAGATTTATACAACATTCCTTTTACACTGGCAGTAGTCCCTGACGGCATATAAAAATTGTTTTGTTTTATTAACCAGTAACCGATCAAAAAGCAGGAAAGGATGACGGTGATCCCCAGCCATCCTTTCCTTGATTGTTTGGTTACATCCCCAGATTTTTCCATGCCTGAAGATTATTGAAAACAGGCTGTACAATTCTTGTTGCGGAATTGCCCGATACCAAACCATTGGTATGTATGCCTACGGCATAGCGGGCATTGCCCACTTTTACCCAAACCGGTGAACCACTCTGGCCACCCATGGTGTCTATTTCATAATAAATAACGCGGGGCGCTAGAGATTTTGCCTTGCGCGCCATAAACCATTGCTGGTTGCCGCCTTTGTCGCCGGGGTAGCCCGCCAGGTTAAGGTAAGCGCTCAGCAGGTATGGGTTGTCTTTTACTGCAAACCCGAACACGCCGGTTTTATCGCCGGGACGGGCATTGGAAGGCAGAATGATACAGCCATAATCATACTCTCTTTTTTTATCATTTACCCAGCCGGCAACGCTTCTGAAAGAAGTGCCCATGAATGAGCCGTAAGGACGTGCAGCGTCATTCAAACCAGGAATTACTTCAATACTCTTTGGCCATCCGCCCTGGTCGTGCATGTACACGCAGTGCCCGGCGGTAATTACGGTGCGGGGTGCAACCAGCCAGCCGGTGCCAATCCAGCGGCTGCCATTTTTTGCTGTGATGCGCAATGAGCAAATAGCCCGCCAGGGGAATGTGGTAGTGGGGGTAATGCGAACGCGGTCATCAGTGCCAATAATTACTTCAGAAATACTTTTCTGGTATAATTCGGGATAACTGGCAAAGAACGCATCGCGGGTAAATACGCCGCCTTCTCCTTCCTCGTCTGTAACTTCTGTACCGGCTTCTTCCAGTAAGTTCTC
>NZ_JBJMLX010000269.1:0-31054 GCF_045805085.1 Niastella sp. | reverse complement strand
TAATTTTTTAGCATAATCGCATCCTTTCTTCAATTGAAGCGTATAACAGGCCAAATTAGTATATTAATAATAATCAGGCAATTAATGCTACTTTACTCCCCCTGAAATGTTCGTTTTTGAGAAAGGACTGTGCGGTTATGATACACTAATATCTTTGCCATCCCACAACGTGCAAGTAATGGTTATTACTGATCGCATATTCTATTTTCTATTATTAGCGCTAAAAAGGCGGCTTTTAATGCCAGTTTGATGCCGATCAAGAAGTTTAGCCTGTTAGTTAGCGTGGCTTGTAATACATAATAATTCAGGTTATTTTGGGTTATTATAAAACTTTAAACCCCTAAATACCGTTACCAATGAACAAAGGAAAATCGGGACTTGCCTTAAAGATTGCTTTTATTGTAAGCGCTGCCATTGGCGCTTTAGGTATGCAAAAAACAACTGCCGCTACCAACCCGGAATTGCCTGTTTCTGAAGAAAAAAATATTGATTATGCAAAAGAAGCTGCAAAGCCCAAAAAAATGCCGGTTTTAAAGCTCAGCCCTAAAAATCTTTCTCAAAGCAGGTTGGTTGCGCAACACAGTTCGCACAGCTCCCACAGTTCTCATCATTCACACAGTTCTCACTCCTCAGGAGGTATATTCGCTTAACTAATTCTTATGTCACATATAAATTGTATTCACAACGGGGAAATCATTTTTCCCGTTGATGGCACCCTTTTCTCCTACAAAACCGTACTTAAATGTACCTATTGGTTTGGAGATAAATTCCATATTAATATTCAACGCGAAGGCGCGCAGGATTATAAGATCACCTTGCGTCCCATGCCCAATGCGGCCATAACAGATGGCGATCTTCCTTATTACCTGCAGAAACTGGAACGTGACCTGGTTGATTTTCATCTGCGGGAAATAGTTAGTAATGAAACTTCCACCGTAAGAGAATTGCTGGTGGCCAAAGCCTTTTCAAATGGTGAATATGATGAAGTACCACCAGGCGAAATTTCTGACCCCGTAGGGTTTACCCCGTTGAATTAATATCATCCGCTACATTTATCTGCTCCTAAGAAAAGCTATGCCATGATAAACACTGATACCGCTAGTAATAGAAAATTTAAAGACGCGGCCTTTTATGATGGCCGCCAAACGTCCGGGTATTTTTTAATGCCGCTTCGATTTCACCGGCTGAACGATCAAAAAGAAGTTTTGGTCAATGAAGTAGGAGACCACCTGGTAGTGCCTGCCGGTACCTTCTCAAAAATTGTTCAAAAAGAACTGAATAAAACTAAAGATGCTGATCTCTACGGAGACCTGGTAGCCGGACATTTTATTTCCGAAAGCCAGGTGCCACCGCTCATCGACGTTTTGGCCACCCGGTATCGAACTAAAAAATCTTTCCTCGATAGTTTCACCACCCTGCATTTATTTGTGGTATCCCTTCGTTGCGAACATACCTGTCACTATTGCCAGGTATCGAGGGTAACGCAGGATAAAAACAAGTTTGATATGTCGCGGGCGCATATCGATAAAGGGATCGATATCATGATGCAATCACCAAGCCCGCATGTTACCATGGAGTTCCAGGGTGGGGAAGCGCTGCTGGCCTTTGATAATATTGTATATGCCGTTGAACGCACAAAGGAACTGGCTGTACGGCATAATAAAGCAGTCACGTATGTGATCTGCACCAACCTGGCGGTTATGAACGAAGAGATCCTGCATTATTGTAAAGAGAATAATATCCTCATCTCTTCTTCGCTCGATGGTCCGGCTTTTGTTCATAATGAAAACAGGAAGCGGCCGGGCAGGAATAGTTATGAACTCGCTATCCGCGGTATTGAGTTGTCGAGAAGTATCCTGGGAAAGTCGCGGGTATCTGCATTAATGACCACTACCAATCTGTCGTTGGAACACCCGGTAGAAATTGTAGAAGAATATTATCGACAGGGTTTCCGGAGTATATTCTTACGGCCTATTTCACCTTATGGTTTTGCGGTAAAGAACGAGGTGAAGAATAAATATGAAATGGAGAAGTTCCTTTCTTTCTATAAAAAGGCGCTGAACAGGATCCTGGAATACAATCTCCAAGGCGAATTTTTTAGAGAAGATTATGCTACTATCATTTTGAAAAAGATCCTGACCCCTTTTCCGGTAGGTTATGTGGATCTGAATTCACCAACCGGTTCCATTACCAATGTGATCGTATTTAACTACGATGGGGCTGTTTTTGCCAGTGATGAAAGCCGTATGCTGGCTGAAATGAAGGATTATACTTTTCAACTGGGCCACCTGGATACAGATAGCTATGAAAACTTATTGTATGGAGAAAAAGCCCGCCAGATAGTTGCTGCCGGCACTAATGAAAGTTTGCCCGGCTGTTCCGACTGCGCTTTTCAGTCGTATTGTGGCGCCGATCCGGTTCATCACCATGCCACCCAGGGCGACATGATCGGGTACCGGCCAACCAGTACGTTTTGTCAGCGTAATATGGAGATCATCCGTTACCTGATAGAGCTGATGGACAGTGATAAAAAAATTAAAACCATTTTTGAAAGTTGGGTAAAACCTGTTCTTTAATATGTTACTACGTACAAAAGGCACTTCGCTAAACATCCAGGATTTTATTGTTGGCCGTGTCACCAGAGACCCGCATACAAGAGACAACAATGCCATCCTCATTTGTGATGAACAACTGCAAGACATCAACGCAGACCGTTTTAATTGTATACTCACTTCTTCTAACCAGGATGGCAAATTGAATGGCTATCCTGCGGTTTATAAAGTGCCTTCACTAGACCATTTGTTTGAAGGTGACCTGGTAGCCGTTGGGAATGATGGGAATATTAAGACACTCTACCGCGTTAATTCTTTTCATAATACCATTCTTGCAACGGAAAGGTGTAACAGCAACTGCCTCATGTGCTCGCAGCCACCGAGGAACAGGAATGATATTCCCACGCTGTATAGCATTTATGAGAAGGCGATCCCGATGATCCCTAAAGACTGTCCTGAATTATGTATTTCCGGCGGTGAACCTACCTTAATGGGAGAACTTTTTTTCCAAATGCTCGGAAACATAAAACACAATTTACCAGATACGGAAATTCACCTGCTTACAAACGGTCGCTCCTTTGCGTGGCCAGCCATGGCTGAGCGGCTTGGTGCACTGGAATACGACCGCCTGATGCTGGGCATTCCGGTTTATTCAGATTATTACCAGGTGCATGATTATATTGTACAGGCCTGCGATGCTTTTAATCAAACCATTGTAGGATTGCATAACCTGGCCCGGCATAATCAACGGATCGAGATCAGGGTGGTATTGCATCAACAATCAATTCCCCGGCTTACAAGGCTCGCACGGTATATTTATAAGAACCTGCCGTTTGCCGAACACGTGACTTTCATGGGATTGGAATACGTTGGTTATACTCCGCACAATATTGAAAAGTTATGGATAGATCCGCATGATTATATGAATGAGTTGGGTGAAGCGGTAGAATTTTTGGCAGGGCAGGGAATGCATGTGTCTATTTACAATACGCAGCTGTGCGTGTTGCCCGAACAGTTATGGAAATATGCGAGGGAGTCGATCTCCGACTGGAAGCAAAGTTATTTACCGGAATGTAGCCGGTGCACCAAATTATCCGATTGCGGTGGTTTGTTTACCTGGAATTTGAAAAAACACAGCGAGCATATCCGGCCATTTGAGTAACTCATAATTTATAAACAAAAAAAAAGCCCCCGACAATTCAGTCGGGGGCTTTTTTTTTGTTTCTACTTAACATTTGTTTAAGTAACGTGTCTGCATTTTAGCGACTTATGTGGGTATATTCTTTAATTCCCCCTGCATAAATAGCATAACTGCAGCGGCAATAAACTAATTTTGACATATGAGTTCCCTAAACCCCGTTTACATTACGGCTGCCGGCGCGTATTTGCCCGGCGCGCCCGTTTCTAATGATGAAGTGGAAGAATACCTTGGCTACCTGTTTGGCAAACCTTCCCGCACCAAACAAAAAATGCTCAGGCAGAATGGAATTACCTCCCGCTATTACGCTATCGATAAAAATCAGCAAACTACCCATACCGTAAGTGGCATGACGGCGGCTGCTATTCAAAGTTGTTTACAAAAAGCTGGTGTCGCCAAAAAAGAGATCGGATTTTTGTCGGCCGCTACCACCCAGGGTGATCTGCCCGTGCCTGGTTTTGCCAGCATGGTGCATGCCGATGCGCAACTGGAGCAATGCGAAATTGCCAGTCACCAAAGCATATGCGCTGCCGGGATGATGGCCATAAAAAACGCCTGGCTGCATATGAGAACCGGCGAGGCCGATAAAGCCGTTGCCTGTGCCGGCGAATTGCCCAGTCGCATGTTTAAAGCGCAGCGTTTTGAACAGCAGACAATGGTGAAGGAAAAGAACCAGTTGGACCTGGAAACAGATTTTTTGCGCTGGATGCTGTCTGATGGCGCAGGGGCGCTGTTGCTGGAAAACCAACCTGCGCGTCACCAGTTTAGTTTACAAATAGATTGGATCGATCTGCGCTCACATGCCCATCTATATGATGTGTGCATGTACGCAGGTAAGAATAAAAACAATGGGAAAGCCAGTTGGATAGATTATAGCTCTTTCAGCGAGGCCGATAATGATGCGGCTATCAACCTGAAGCAGGACCTGAAAATTGTTCACAACATTGTACATCTGGGTGTTCAGCATTTCTTTAGTTTAATTGATGAAGGACGCGTTGACCCCAACCAGTTGGATTGGTTGCTGTGTCACTATTCTTCAGAATACTTCCGGCCACAGATCGTAGACCTGTTGCAAAAAGGCGGCTGTGCCATTCCACCAGAAAAATGGTTTACCAACCTGCATACCAGGGGCAACGTAGGCGCCGCTTCTATCTTTCTCATGCTGGAAGAACTGTTGTATTCCGGCAAACTACAAGCCGGACAAAAGTTGTTGTGTATGGTGCCGGAGAGCGGCCGTTTCATTACTTCCTTTATGCAGTTGACCGTGGTAGCGCCAACATCGGCTGCACCTGCGCTTTCTATTCATACCAATGATGCAATTGAAGCGCCTGTGATCCGCACCAGCGGCATGCCTGTACAGGAATGGCTGGTACGACAACTCACTTCTGTTTGGGTTGATTTTGAATCCTCTTTGCGTCAGGTGCCTGTTGTACAAAAGATCTATAACGGGTCGCTCAGTATGGAAGATTATAAATTATTACTGGTGAACCTGCGGCAACAGGTAATTGACGGTTCGCAATGGATTGCCCGCGCCGCCTCGAATATTACCATTGAATATTTTGATATCCGCTCTGCTTTTATCACGCATTCCCGCGATGAGCACCGCGATTACCAGATCCTGGAAAAGAATTATCTTGCCTGTGGCGGTACTTACGAGGAATTACGCCAGGGTGAAAAGAATATCGGCAGCGAAGCATTGAGCGCCTTTATGTTTCATAAGGCCAGTCAACCCAACCCCTTTGATCTGCTCGGTGGGATGTTTATTATAGAAGGACTGGGCAACAGGCTGGCAGGTAAATGGGGTCGCGCTATTCAGGAACAATTGCAATTGCAGGATGACCAGGTTTCGTTCTTTATTTATCACGAAACAAGCGATGCCAACGATAACCATTTTGAACGTTTTGAAAAGGCCATCCAATCTGACCTGTTACAGGAAGCCATAGCCGCCAGAATTGTTAAAACCGCAAAAATAACTGCCCGCCTGTATGCCATGCAATTACAGGAGCTGGGTAATTACTAAAACCAATTTCTATGTTACATAAACGCGAATACTTTGAGCAACTGGAAAACAATCCCAGGGACCCGAGTCACTGGCATGCCCTGTTCCTCGATAAAAGCATTCCGTTCAGTCCCGATGCCAAAGCGGCTTTCCTGTACGATAGCAGCCGCAAAACAAAACAGTTCCTGTATCCTTTTGTACGGGTGTTTGCAAGGCTGTGCATTATGTTACTACAGGTATTCAAGGCCATTATGCCGAATGTGATCAATGCGCCGAAGATGCTGCACAGGAGCCTGTACCTCGGCATGAAATATTTTATTACCCCGGAGGCCAACTACCTCATTCTTCGCCATTTCGTGCTGGGTTCGGAAGTGTTGCGGTTTATAAAAGACAATGTGCATCATATCGATGATATTCCCATGCACCCGTTAAAACCCATGGATCTGAATGCGGTTAAGGATAACCTGTTCCTGCAGCACGACCTGAATTTGTACAATTTCATCATCAACCTGAATAACGCCATGGCTAAAAAAGGGGTAACCATTCAAAAGGTGGATCAACCTAATTTTAACGCCATCACCATCGATGACAATTTTCCTTTTGCACCTTTCCGTGACAAATGGACCAACTGCCTTGACCTGGCCAATGCTATTGAGATCTTCACCCCGGTATACCAGTTCTTTTTAACAGATAATGATTTCTGGCGCGCTTCCAATTCACTGCAGCTGGATGAAGTGATTGGCTTATACGCTGCTACCATATTGGACTGTCCGGAGAAACTGGTTGCGTTGAACAACAAACATCCCATGGTGCCATTGCCAACAACGTCTGCGGCATTCCGGCTTACGCTGCATGGGTTGTCTACAGAAGTGTTACACGGGTTGCTGGTACAACAGAAGCGGGCGGCGGAGAAAGCCTTAACGGTTTCCTAATATCCGGCGTATAACTGCGCTTTAACTTTCCTGTTGCAGAGATTGCTGATAATTTAGTAGTGCATTTACCATTTACTATCTTATCATTAAACCTGTTCATATGAATAAAATAATTTTACTCATTATTTTTCTTGCATATGAATCTTACGGCTACGGCCAGTTAACTTCCAGACAATCCCGCGACACTTCCTGGTACGTGGAATTAAAAGACAGCACCGTTTTATACAGCAAAAAACTTTCGGTAAGATATTCCCTGAATGAGGGGGAATACCTGCAGCTCGATTACAACAAAAAGATCCCTATGAGTGAGGTAGCGCGGTATAGAAGCCGCACCGGAGAATACATTAGAATGAAAGGCCCGGTGGAAACTTATCGCATTGAGAAGGGCGGACCCGGGCTGTTCGTTTATTCCAGAGAGTTTACGTATTCCGACACGTCCGGCTTTCATAAAGGCAGCGACTTATTTATTAGAAAAGGCCTTGATGGCGAGATGCAGGAATTGAATTACAAAAGTCTGAAAGATGCCATGGCAGACAATGCGGCCAGTATGCGGCAATTAGAAGCTTACAGATCAACATGGGTGGTAGGGTGTACAGCGGGTGTTGTTGGTTTTTTGATGACTGTAATTGGAGGCGCTCAATCTTTAAGCAAAAATTCCGGCAAACTTAATCCAACTCAGCCAACCCTGCCAGGCCGGCCCGGCCAGCCCATTCAACCAACCCTGCCTGGCAAAAGTTCTGTATCGCCGTTGATAATTGCTGGTCCGGTAATTATGGTTGGCGCCATGATCACCCTATTCACGGCTCCTGGTCATGTACAAAAGGCGATCAATATTTATAATCAATAGGGGAGGCAGGGAAGGGGCCTATTTCTTTTTACGTTTATAACTGATCTTCACATTTGCAACGCCTGCATCGACCATGCCCAGTTTGTTCGCCGCTTTTTTTGAAACGTCGATGATGCGGCCGGCGGCAAAAGGCCCGCGGTCATTAACCGTAACGGTTACAGAACGGCCATTGGCTACGTTGGTTACTTTTACTTTGGTGCCGAAAGGGAGGGTGCGATGCGCGGCGGTCATTTTACCCTGGTTGAACTTTTCACCGCTGGCGGTAGGGCGGCCTTCAAACTTGTCGGCATAATAAGAACCCCTGCCTGTTTCGGTTATTTTACGGGCACAGGAAGAAAATAAGAGTAAAACAGTGGCGGTAAATACCACCTGACGGAAGTCAATTTTCATTGGATGAATTTTAACAAATATTTGCAAATATATGCCTAATTAGCATATAATGAACGAGTTAGCTTAATATATAGGGTGTGTACATTGTTGAGGAATAAAGGTTACCTTTGCATAACTTATTTTTCTCCTTTCACCTATCTTGATTGAATTCCTGTTCAAAATTTGTGAAGGTAAGATGTAAGCATGATAAGTGTATAAAACACTTTTCATTCAAATATTTTAAATATGACCACCGAACAAATTGAAAAATTCCTCGAAAAGAACGCTATTAATGAAACCCCTGTAAAAGTGAGTTTTAAAACGAGAAAACCAGTAGTTGGAATATTTATCACCAAAGGTGATTACAGCGATCTAAAGTCGAAAAACTTCTGGCGTATTGTAGGAGAATCGAACCTGGAAAATTACAGTAAGTCAAAAGACCTGAATCTTGCCAGGATCTTCAGTGGTTCAGAAATGACAAAGTTGTCGGTACTTTAATTTAAGGAGGTTTTGGAAAATATGTCAAATGTTGTTATTACCGGAACCGGATGTTATATTCCTCCTGTTATTAAAAAAAATAGCGATTTCGTTCCGGGAAAGTTCTACACTGAAAATAACCTTCCCATCAACGTACCAATGCCCGACGTAATTGAGAAATTTCGTGCGATCACTGGTATCAGGGAAAGACGATATGCACCAGAAGAGTTCAACGCCTCGAAAATGGCAGCGCAAGCCGCAAAATCGGCAATAGCAGATGCCGGCATTGATGCTGAACAGATCGACCAGATCATTGTAGCGCATAATTATGGTGATATTCAACCCCACACCATACAATCCGATACGGTACCCTCCCTGGCTTCACGGGTTAAAAATCTGTTGGGAATTCGTAACTCATCCTGCGTCCCATACGATATTTTATTTGGTTGCCCCGGCTGGTTGCAGGGTTTAATACAAGGCTATTCTTATATTAAATCAGGTATGGCCGGCACCTGTTTGGTGATCGGGACGGAAACATTGTCGAGGGTAATAGATGTGCATGACAGGGATAGTATGATCTTTTCAGACGGCGCGGGCGCCTGTATTATTGAGAATAAAGAAACAGCACTTTCAGGAGGTATATTGGGTACCTGTACCCGGTCAGACAGCATGGAAGAACTGAATTTTATTAATTTTAATACTTCTTATGCGCCTGAAACGGGTTCTGATACCCGCTTTATTAAAATGAAGGGTCGGAAAGTATATGAGTATGCTTTAAAGTATGTACCTGCTGCCATGAAGGCTTGTATTGATAAAAGTGGCGTATCTATTAAAGAAATAAAAAAAATATTTATCCACCAGGCCAATGAGAAAATGGATGAGGCAATAGTTAAAGCATTGTACGGACTTTATGGTATAGAAGAGGCGCCTGAATTTATTATGCCCATGTGTATTCAATGGTTAGGCAACAGTTCAGTAGCCACCATTCCTACGTTGTACGACCTGGTACGGAAAGGTGAAATAGAAGATCAGCATTTGAACCAGGGCGATGTTATACTTTTTGCATCAGTGGGCGCAGGCATGAACATAAATGCCGTCTGTTACAAATATGTATAAGGAGCGGATAGGTATTAGTTGGCCAAATGGAATTAAAGGTTTATCTTTATAGTAATTGAGACTAACAGGATCAAGTATTTGAAACGATCTTTGCATGTTTTCCCTTGTAAAATGTCATTTTTTCTACTTTTTGTTGTGGCTCATTTATTTTCAACATTTTAATTTTTTGTATGAATTTGTATGTTTCAAACCTGGGTTTTCAGGTAAATGATGATGATTTACTGAAATTATTTTCTCAATATGGTCAGGTTAGTTCGGCTAAAGTGATTAATGACAGAGAAACCGGCAGATCACGTGGATTTGGATTTGTGGAAATGCCTTCAGACGAGGAAGCTAGAAAAGCCATTAAAGAACTGGAAGGAAAACCAATTGAAGGAAGATCTTTATCTGTATCGGAAGCCAGACCAAAGAGCGACAACCGTAACTCTTTCGGTGGCGGTGGTCGTGGCAACTCTGGTGGCGGTGGCCGCAATAACAGATGGTAATATCTTTCAAAAGTTATTAGAAGCCATCCCGATCACATCGGGGTGGCTTTTTTATTTAATAGCTTCATTTGCCATGATCCCAATTACATGAGCAACGATCCGGCACTTCCTTTACTTCGTTTTTTGCAATTATTTCGAAGCGTGGCAGACACCGAACAGGCGCTTATCAGGGAACACCTGCAGCCGCGATCGGTAAAAGCCGGTGAAGTGTTGTTGCATATGGGCGATAAAGCCCGGGAATATTTTTTTATTGCCCAGGGGGTGTTGAAGATCACTACCACCAATGAAAAAGGAAACTCCGTTACCCAGTTCTTTCTGAAAGAAAACCAGTTCTGCACCATCCTCAACAGCTTTCTTAAGAATGTGCCTGCCCATGAAAGCATTGTAGCTGCCTGTGATACCGAGCTGCTTGTTTTCTCAAAAAGCAAATTGTTGGCGTTGTATAAAAAGCTGCCCTGGCTCCCGGATCTAATTGGAAGCATTTCCCAACAAACGCTGTTAGATAAAATACAGCTCAGAAATTCCTACATGGGCGAAGATGCCACCACCCGCTACAAGAAATTTATTACCCGCCAATCAGACGTAGCTTTGCGCGTTCCCCTGAGTGATGTCGCTTCTTATTTAGGCATTACACAACAATCGTTAAGTCGCATCCGCAAAAACCTCCGCTAACATTTTTTATTACCATTTGGTAAATCCTGCGCCCGCCGGTGTTGGGAACTTTGTATCCATAAAACAGTAAACAATGGATACAGCAACACAAACACTGGCAGGTAAACAGGTGGTTATTTTAGGTGGTAGTTCAGGGCTGGGCCTTGCCACGGCCAAAGCTGCGGCCAATGCAGGCGCCTCGGTAATGATCGTTTCAGGTAACCAACAAAATATTGATAAAGCATTGAAGGAACTGCCTGCCGGGAGCCAGGGCTATGCAATCGATTTGCGTAAGGAAGAAAACATCAAAGCGTTTTTTGCGCAAAGCGGTGAGTTCGATCATTTGGTATACACAGCTGGTGAAAACCTTCGGTTGATTAATATAAACGAGATGGACATCAGCAACGCCAAAGAGTTTTTCACGCTTCGGTTCTGGAGTGTATTGGCAGCCATCAAGTATGGCGCCGATAAGATCCGGAAAGGCGGCTCTATTGGCTTGACCAGTGGCATTGCCAGTCAACGCCCGGGTGCAGGTTGGTCATTAGGGGCCAGCATTTGTGGCGCCATGGAAGCATTTGGCCGAGCTATGGCCGTTGAGCTGGCGCCCATTCGTGTGAATGTGGTAATGCCCGGCGTAATAAAAACCAATTTATGGAACAGTATGAGTGAGGCTGACCGGAATAATCTATATAACGGTGTTGGTAATTCGTTGCTGGTAAAACGGGTAGGGGAAGCGGAAGAAATTGCCCAGACATTTATATTCTTAATGCAGCAACAGTTTGCTACCGGACAAACATTTATCATCGATGGTGGAACGGTGCTGGTGTAATTTTAATAACGCAAAAACCTGCAATTCTAAATAGCAATTAATTTGTGAATTATCTTGCGATCACTTAAAACATTTTCCTGTGATCAAAGGACTTTCCATAATTGCCGGCTTATTATTAACGGGCGTTATAGCACATGCACAAGCTGATTCACTGCGCGTAGTGAAAGCCAGCTGGGCAAATAAAAAACTGGCAAAAGGCGTATACTGGAAATCGACCCACATTGAAAATAATGAGTTGTTCAACGCCAATCAGCAGATAAATATAATTGAAGTGTCGCCTGGTAACAGGAACGTGCAATTGCATATTATACATTCTGATTCGCTGGAGAAAACTTCGCAACTGGGGCTGAAGGCACATGCACTGGCGGCCATCAATGGGTCTTTCTTTAAAATGCGCGGCGCCGATCCTGATTACCGGCCCGATCTGAAGGGCGTACCAAAACTGGAACCATCGAAGCTGGACCATAACCGTTCGGAAGTGTATTTGCGGGAGCATGATTCCCTGATCGCTCCCAACATGGCTGGTAAGGAACCTGTAAGGAAAAGAAATAACCAGGGCTCAATAGCCATCAATGGAAGCGATTTCTTTATTGTAAAAGGCGATTCGTTGAACCTGCAGTCAGAAAACAGCATTAAGGCTCATGATGTTCTATCAACCGGACCTTTAATGATTATGAATGGGATTGAACTGCCTATTCCCAATGATAAATTCTGTAACGACCGGCATCCACGTACGGCCATGGGTGAGAAGGCCGATGGTACCATTGTTCTCCTGGTTGTAGACGGTCGCGCCAAAGAAGCCGCCGGGATGAGCATTCCCGAATTACAACATCTTATGAAATGGCTGGGCTGCCGCGATGCCATCAACCTCGACGGCGGTGGTTCCTCTACCATGTATATAAAAGGACAACCGGATGCGGGTGTGGTGAACTATCCATCTGATAATAAAAAATGGGACCATGCAGGCGAACGGGAAGTGGCCAATGCGATCGTCATCACCGGTAAATAACTTTTTTTCAATTCTTCCGGAAATCAGAAGGCCGCGATAAAGTAAAATCATAGAAGGCATCACTGAAAGGACCAACTGCCGAATAGCCCACTGAATAAGCGATGTCAGAAATAGGTTTACTGGTTTGCAGGATCAATTCAATGGCCGTGATCATCCTTAATGTTTTTACGTACTGCAAAAAACTCATTTGCAAGGTTGATTGAAACAACCGCGACAACGAACGTTCACTCATCGCGAAGTGTTTGCTTACATCTGCCAGTACCAATCTGTTCCCCACATTTTTTTCCAAATATTGAATGATCCGTTGCATGCCCTCATGATTGGTTTTGGGCAGCATAATAGGGAGTGATACTTTATTAAGTGTGGGAAGCATTTTTTTTAAAGCGATCAGGAATTCGAAATTTTCCTCTTTATGATTAACATGACGGCCATCCCACCGCTCTGTATAATTGATCATTTGGATCAATAGCTCACTGGCCGGATAAATACCCAGTTTTGTATAGAATTCATTGGCGTGATCGTCTGTAGCATAAAAATATAGTGACCGCAGTACGGTAGCAGATGAGCCTACTTCCAGTTCATGGATCATTCCTTTAGGGATCCAGAAATAATGCCGGGCGGGCACTACATAGGTTTGGGTTTCAGTGGTAATATAAGCCAGTCCACCCTCTACATAACTCAATTGACCTTTTGTGTGTTTGTGCATGGGAATGAGTTTCTCCGATTTTTCATGCATCACGAACACAGCATCTCTTTGTTTGTCAATATCAGGCAATGCCGCAATAAGACCCATACAGTAATACAATTTCCGGTAAAAATGCAAAATTAATACTTTGGCCGGAATAAAGAAAAGAATGGCTACTTAGGTGAAATGACAATGCGGTTCGCCCTATAATTTTGCGTCCGAATTATGTATTACTATAAGCGTCTGATAATCGCAAGCGTGCTTTTGGCCCGGTACGCAGCCGTAGCACAACAACCAACAGATACCCTTCACATGAGTTTGGAGGAAGCCTGGCAAAAAGCAGAGGCGCATAGCCGCCAGATTGAGATCACTAAAAAATCGCTGAACATGGCGGAGGAAGAAGTAAAAGATACCCGCCTTGAACGGCTTCCGGAAGTAGGCGTAACCGGTAGTGCTGAAAAAGCCTCCAACCTGGCCATTTACGGGAAAGGCATTTTTGCGCCCGTCACCCAACAACACGAGGTTATACATACCTTATACCGGTTTGGTACAGATTTCTATCTGAACATTTATAATGGCAATAAATTAAATCTTCAACTGGAAGAAAACAAGCTGTTACAACGGATTGCACAGATCAGAAATGAAGAAACCAAATCAAACATCCGGTATAAAACGAGCACGCTGTACCTCGATCTGCAGCGATCCCTCATTTTTCGCGACCTCATCACCAGCGATATTGCTGACCAGGAAAAGCAATTAAAAGAGATAAAAGACCTGCAGAAAAATGGCACCGTGCTCAAAAGCGATGTGCTGCGTGTTGAGCTGGACCTCTCGAAACGTAAAATGACGTTGGTCACTATAGAAAATGATATTCTTATTGGTACGCAAAAGCTGAATATCATTATAGGCGAACCGGATAACCTGGTCATTCAACCAACGGTTTTTGAGCCGGGCGCCGTAGCGCAGGATGATTACAACAAATACCTGGCGACAGCGCTTGAACATTCTTTTAGCTATCATATTTCAGAAGAACAAACGGAGCTTAGTAAAACAAACCTGAAAAGGGTGAAATCTAATGTAATGCCCAAAGTAGGGATGTATGGCGAGTTTTATTATGCCAATCCACAGATCTTTTTATTCCCCTACAACCCCGCCTGGTACTCATTAGGCGTAACGGGTATTAAAGTTTCCATGCCTGTATCGGCTCTTTATCATAATACACACAAAGTAAGAGCGGCAAAGCTGGAATTGGAGAAAGAAGAAGTGATGCATCAGGATACGGAAGATAAAGTGCGCCAGCAGGTATGGGAAGCTTATTTGCGTTACAAAGAATCGCTGGTGCAAATACAGGTAGCAACAGACAACGTCGCCCAGGCCGAAGAAAATGCCCGCATCATTAAGAATAATTACTTTAAACAAACGGTGCTGATCACCGACCTGCTCGATGCCGATGTTCAATTATTGCGCACCCGTTTTGAACTGGCCGCCGCACGCATTATGGCGCAGGATAAATTCTACTTACTACAAAATACAATCGGAGTTCTTTAAAGATGAAAAAGAAGTATACGGTCACCGACCGCATCATTACAAAAATTACAGGCTGGATAGCTGTGCTCACCATTCTGGGATTGGCTATCTGGGGAGGCGTTACTTTGTATGGCTATTATAAATTTGAACAAACCAACGACGCGCAGGTACAGGAATATGTAAACCCTGTTATCTCGAGGGCCGGTGGTTTTATTGTTGCCGTAAAATTCGAGGAGAACCAACCGGTTAAAAAAGGAGATACCTTACTTATTATAGATAACCGCGAGTATAAATTGCAGGTGGCGCAAACAGCCGCTGCTATTCAAAAATCGGAAGCCCAGTTGCAAGTGCTGGAAAGTAATATCTATACTTTGGAACGGAATGCCGATGCAGTAAAAGCGCAGATAAAGGCCAACGAAGCAAAAGTGTTGAAACAAAAACTCGATTACGAACGGTATACCGCCTTGTACAAAGAGGAATCGGCCACCAAACAAAAGCTGGAAGATATGCAGGCCGCACTCGATATAAGCACCAGCGATTACCAAACCTCGCAGGAATCTTTTAACGCTGCGGTGTCGAAGATCTCAGCTATCCGCGCAGAAAAATCGGTGGTAATGGCTGAAATTACCCGCCTTAAAGCATTACTGGCGCGCAATAAACTCGATGTAGACTATACTGTGATCACCGCTTCCTATGATGGAAGAATGGGCCGCCGCACCGTGGAAGTAGGGCAGATGATAGATGCAGGAGAGGTGCTGGCTTTTATAGTAAACAACGAAACAGACAAATGGGTGGTAGCGAACTTTAAAGAAACCCAGATAGAACAAATGCACATTGGTGATACGGTAAAGATCCTGGCCGATGCGTTTCCCAATAAAGAATTTAAAGGCACCATTATTTCCTTATCGCCTGCCACCGGCTCCAGCTTTTCTTTGTTGCCACCCGATAACTCAACAGGCAACTATGTAAAAATTGTACAACGGGTACCGGTGCGGATTCGCGTTGATGGCGATCGCAAAGAGATAGATGTATTGAAAGTAGGTATGAATGTAAACGTGTATTCGCCCAAAAAACAACACCATGGTTAGTGGTATTCCCATTTTTAAGCAATGGGTGCCGGGCTGGGCGATAAAGATCATCCTGTTCTCACTGATTCTCCCCACGATGGTTTTGTTTTTTCTGCCCTTTGCCAATATCAATGCAGCAGCGGGGTTTTATGGCAGCGAACCTGCGGATATACAATTTGCCGTAGGACTGTTCTATGCGGGTTATGTAGCGTTTTATAGCCTCGAACGCCGGTTCTTTACCTTTTTGGCGGCAAAGGAGTATTTTGTCGTATTTACCATCCTGGAAATAGCTGCCACGGTGATCTGTTATCATACAGATGAATTGTATCTCCTGTTTCCCCTGCGCTTTTTTCAGGGCATGTTGTTTAGCAGTACCGTGAACCTGTCGTTATCGCTGATGTTTACCCGGCTGCATACGGAGCGGGCCCGCGAGATCAGTTTTTCGGTTTTCTTTGGCATGCTGATCTGCATCCTGCCATTCAATAACCTGGTTACTGCCGATCTGATCGATGCTTTTAATTTCAACATTGTATATAAAGTAGCATTATTCTCCTACCTCCCTTGTTTGTGTGCGATCCTGATCAGCATGAACAATGTGCGGTTGAATGTTCGGTTCCCGCTTTATAAGCTCGACTGGCAGAGCTTTGTTTACTGGGGACTGATGCTGGTATTGCTTGCCTATGTGTGCATTTACGGACAGGAATACTACTGGCTGGAAGATCCGCGTATTCGTTGTAGTGTGATAGCAATGCCGGGCGCCACCCTGTTGTATGTGTTGCGGGTAAAAAGTATGAAACGCCCCTATGTGCATCCCGGTATTTTCTCGTTTCAGAATTTCAGGATGAGTATCTTCCTGCTGTTTATACTTTTCATCTGCCGCTTTGCGATCAATATCATCAATAATTTTTTCGGCGCCATTTTGCGGTTAGATCCGATACATGTGAGTTATGTGAATACCATGAACCTGATCGGGCTGATAATCGGGGTTATTATTTCCTGCGCTATGATCCTGCAGAAAAAGAACATTCGCTTTATGTGGATCCCTGGTTTCCTGTTGTTGCTGGCTTTCCATGTCACCATGTGGTTTCTTTTCAACAGCGAAGCCAATGAAAATAATTTTTACCTGCCGTTGTTTATGCAAGGGCTGGGCGTAGGCATGATCATGGCGCCTACCATTGTATATGCCGTATCATCAGTGCCGGTTGGCATGGGTCCTTCGGCTTCTTCTATTTGTCTGGCAACTGGTTACCTGGGTTTTTGTGTAAGCGCCGCATTGATCAATTATTGTGAGTTGTACAGCAAGAGCCGGCACTATAACGCATTCCAGGACCATCTTACCAAAGTAGATCCTGCCGCTTTACACGGATTGACTGCCCGTACCGGTAAGTTATTACACTATGGCATGGCGCACCAACAAGCAGTGAAAGGTGGTAGTAAATTACTGGTTGATGCTGTGAACAAACAGGGACAAATACGCTTCGCCATGGATTATTATGAATGGATGGCGCTGATGCTGGTAGCGGTGCTGTTGCTGATAGCCATCTTCCCTTCACTCAATAAAACGGTGGTTTATTTGCGGTCGCGCAGATTGTCACCGGCATAAAGTAAAATGAAAAGCATGAAATATATAATAGCGACAATAGCGCTGGTGATGGTATTGACCAGTTGCAACAAAAAAGGGCAGGACTTTAAATTAAGATCAGTGACCCTGTTGGCGCACCGACCGTTGCAGTATCAGCAGGAGTTGTTGCGGGTAAAATTTCTCGATGGAGCTGATTCGCAAAAAGTGATCGGCATAACATCAGGCTATCCGGCCAACCTGCCGTTGCCAGCCACCATGATGGTAGATCCGTCATTCAAATTGAAATTATACCGCCAGCCCTGTTATGTACAACTCTGGGGCGATTCAACCGGGCTCATAGGTACGTGTAAAGTAAATATGGACGATTATAAAATTATTTTCCCCATGGAAATGGAAGTGGCGAATAGCGATATGAAGGTGACACTCACCGGTAAATGGGATCAACAATAAAAGTCAGAGCATGGATAGAAAATGGCCCCGATCAATCGGGGCTTTTTCATTTAATTCCTTTTAACATACAGTAAAACTATATGCGACGAACAGAAGATTTTAGCTGGAAAGAGGGGAAGGTTGTTAGTTATAAATTATATTCGCCTGCGAAACAACGAGCGAAGGTGATGATAGATGGTGTGGTTAAGGAAGTGGAGGTAGGGGGTTGACCAGTTGATCAGTTAACTAGTTGATCAGTTGACGAGTTAACAAGTTGACAAGTTAACGGGTTGATGGAGTTAATGGAGTTTTCACCACTGACCACTGCCTATCAATTTTCTGCCGTCTGCCTTCTGCCGTCTGCCAATAAATGAAAATATCATGAAAAAAACGATTGCATTTTTTTTACTGCTCCCGCTAGTAGCCAGCACAAAAGCACAAGTACGGCTGCCAAAAATATTCGGCGATAGCATGGTGCTGCAACGGAATGCGCCACTAAGAGTATGGGGATGGGCCGCTCCGGCTGAAGCCATAACGGTGCAATTTCATCAGCAACAAAGATCAGTAAAGGCCGATGCCAATGGAAACTGGGAAACTGTACTGGCGCCAGAACAGGTGGGTGGTCCCTATGACTTACAGGTAAAAGGAAAAACAACCATCACGCTGCATGGCATCCTCATGGGCGATCTTTGGGTATGTTCCGGTCAGTCGAATATGGAAATGCCGGTGAAGGGTTGGTCGCAGGTAGTGAATGCCGACCAGGAAATTGCAGCAGCTAATTATCCATCTATCCGGTTATTTACCGTAGAAAAAAACGTAGAGGGTAAACCTGCCGATGAGGTGAAAAGCGGTGCCTGGCAGACCTGTAATCCGCAAAGCATTCCACCTTTTTCGGCAGTAGGTTACTTTTTTGGAAGAGCGCTGCATCAACAACTGCATGTTCCCATTGGGTTGATTAACTCTACCTGGGGCGGCACCGATATAGAAAGCTGGATCAGCCGCAAAGGTTTCGAAAGCGAACCTTATTATAAATGGCTGACGGCAATAACCCCCGAAAAAAGTACGGCCGATATGACCGCCATGAAGGACCGGCAAATGCAGGCCTACCTGGCGTCGATGCAGTTGAATAATATAGATACCGCAACCATCAAACAATGGCCATCGGTTGAGCTGGATGATAGTCAATGGCGCAATATGAATGTGCCGGAATTATGGGAGAGCCAGTTGCCGGGGCCCAGGTTCGATGGCGTTATCTGGTATAGAAAAGAAATAAATATCGATGAAGCCGATGCAGGGAAACCAGCCGTGTTGCAGTTGGCCATGATCGACGATAATGACGTTACATACGTAAACGGCGTACAAGTAGGTGCGATACAGGGCTATAATGTAAAGCGGGTGTACAACGTCGCCGGTTCTCTATTAAAGAAAGGAAAGAACGTGATCGCCGTACGTGTGGATGACACCGGTGGCGGCGGCGGGATATATGGAGAAACAGAAGATTGTGTGCTGACGATCGATGGAAAGAAAATAACGTTAGCCGGTCAGTGGAAGTTCCGCATTGAATCTATGCAAACAAGCACCGGTATTGGCCCCAATGATTACCCCAGCGTGTTATACAATGGCATGATCAGTCCTATTGTAAAACTGGCCGTTAAAGGCGCCATCTGGTACCAGGGCGAAAATAACGCCAGTCGCGCCTACGAATACCGCAAGGCTATGCCGCTGCTTATTAACGACTGGCGCATACGCTGGAAACAACCTGCCATGCCTTTTTATTTTGTGCAGCTCACCAGTTATAATAATGCCAATGGCAATAGCAACAAGGGCAGCAGTTGGGCGGAGTTGCGCGAGGCGCAAGCCATGGCCACTGCATTGCCGAATACAGGCATGGCTGTTACGATCGATCTAGGTGACCCCGGCGATATTCATCCCCATAATAAACAGGATGTAGGCAAACGCCTGGCCTTACTGGCATTACAACATACCTATGGAATGAAAACGGTTGCTTCAGGACCGGTATACAAAAGCATGCAGATAAAAGGCAACCATGTTACCATACAATTTACAAACACCGAAAAGGGATTAACGGCTTCCAACAATGAAGTGATCGGATTTGAAGTAGCCGGCGCCAATCAGCATTTTTATCCGGCCAAAGCAACCATTGCAGGTGCGACAGTTAATGTAACTGCACCGGAAGCAACTACACCCGTAGCAGTGCGATATGCCTGGGCCGATGATGACAGCAAGGCCAATCTGTTTAATACAGCCCGTTTGCCAGCAGCGCCTTTCCGTACCGACAACTGGAAATCAATTACCGAGGGAAAGAAATATACACCACCACTTACGCAACACTGATAAAACCTACACCGGTAAATTTTTAATGACCGTTGGGTTCAATCCTGATGTAAAAGCCAGCAGGAGCAGCGTGGTGATTGAATTAAAGGCGGTGGAGTAGCAGATAAACTTCCGGTTGTATCTTGCAGCTAATATGGCAAATAAAGTGGCAAAGCTATTGGCGCGATTTGGCCTGGATTGGTTTATACTATCGCTCATCGGAATGATTATACTGGCCTCGCAATTTCCCGGTCCGGGTATTGCAAAGGGGCCGTTTTCCATATCATCATTGGCCAACCTGGGTATTTCATTTATCTTTTTCTTTTATGGGTTGAAACTAAACCGGAAGAAACTGATAGCGGGGTTGAGCAACTGGCGTTTGCATATCCTGGTACAGACAGGAACATTTATCCTGTTCCCTGTATTACTGCTGTTGCTTCGCCCCTGGCTCGATCACGGACATACCCAGGTATTATGGCTGGGTTGTTTTTTTCTGGCAGCATTGCCTTCCACCGTTTCCTCCTCTGTAGTGATGGTTTCTATTGCCAATGGCAATATCCCGGCTGCTATTTTCAATGCCAGCATTTCAAGCCTCATAGGTATTTTTATTACGCCGGCCTGGATGGCGGTTGTAACAGGCGGTCAACAAAATCATCTCGACATGAGCGATGTGGTCACCAAACTGTTGTTGCAAATATTGTTGCCCGTGGTAGCAGGTTTGTTGTTGAACCCAACCCGGTTAGGACAGATTGCAGAAAAATACAACAAGCAATTAAAGTACTTCGATCAAATTGTTATTCTATCCATCGTGTATACCGCCTTCAGCGATTCGTTCCATAAACATATGTTCAGCAACCTGGGTATAGGTGAGTTATTTATCCTGGGCGCCTGTGTACTGGCGTTGTTCTTCCTGGTGTATTTTATTACGAATAATATCGCCCGCCTTCTTCATTTCAACCGGGAAGACAGGATCACGGCTACTTTCTGCGGTTCCAAGAAATCACTGATCCATGGTACTGTAATGGCAAAAGTGATCTTTATGAACAGTCCGCTCATTGGTATATTGTTATTGCCTATTATGCTGTACCATGCCCTGCAATTGATCTCTGTAAGCGTGATAGCGCAGGGAATGGCCCGCAGGCATACTAATTAACCCAATTTAACCGAAGTCATAGTCAATGAACCGCCAACCGCTTTGTCGTTGAAAAAAGACACATTGTCTTTTGATCCTTTTAAACCCAGCGTGTACAACAATGGCAGATAGTGTTCGGGCGTAGGAATGGCCAGCTGCGCATCTCTGCCCAGCTCACTAAAATTGATCAAAGGTTTATGATTGCCATCCAGGATCAATGATTTGAATTTGTCGTTGAGGTTTATTGCCCAGTCGTACCCATAATTTTCTTCGTTCAGTTTATCCCAGGCCACCATTCTCAGGTTATGCACCATGTTGCCACTGCCAATGATCAATACACCTTTCCTGCGCAGGCTATACAATTCTTTCGCCAGGTCATAATGATATTGTGGTCCTTGAGAATAGTCGATGCTCAGTTGTAAAACCGGGATCTTTGCATCGGGATACATATGACGCACGATGGTCCAGGTGCCATGGTCAAGGCCCCAGTCGTGATTTAATTCAACCTGCGTACTGGTAATCAGGGAAGCTGTTTCCTTTGCCAACACCGGATCACCAGGAGCCGGGTATTGCACGTCAAACAATTCCTGTGGAAAGCCACCAAAATCGTGGATCGTTGGCGGGAAATCCATGGCTGTTATTTTTGTGCCTTTGGTGAACCAGTGGGCTGAGACCACCAACACCGCTGCAGGTGTTGGGATCTCTTTAGCCATTTGCGTCCATCGGCGACTGAATTCCGTATCCTCAATTCCGTTCATGGGCGAACCGTGCCCCACAAACAACACCGGCATTAGTTGTTCCTGTTCTGGTAAACCATTGGTGAAATTGTTAAATGCTGAAAGTGTTGTCATACCTATCGCTCCTTTTATAATGTTTTGTATGAAATGTTTTCTTTCCATCTATTGCAACCCTATTTGTTTAGCATAGGTTTGGTTATCCCAAAAAAGATGTTCTTCTATCATTACGCCGTTTTTCCAGATCCCAACGGTAGCCATTGGCATTTTAAAAGCCTTGCCGGTTGGTTGAATGAACTTGCCATTACCTATAGGCATGGGTTTGGTAAAAGTACCTTCAAAAACGCCGGTTACCAATGTATAATTGCCTGAACCAAATTTTATAGGGTGTTCTTTAATACGGGTATCAGGCGCATGTACAAAAAGCTTCTTCAGGTCCTCGATGTGAACGTCAATGCCCTGGGCCATGTGGCCATCGGGCCAGAATACTTTTATGTCCGGCGCATGGCTTTCTTTCAGGCGGTCCCATTTTTGATTGCTGAACACATCAAAATCCAGTTCGTCGAACTTGGTGATGTGACTGGCAATGGTATCGTTAGCAGCTGCCAGATCCAATGCGATCTTTTTAAGGCTATCGATATTAACCGTTGAATTAACAGCTGTAGCCGGGTTTTGTTGACAACCCTGACTTACAACGAGGAAAGCTACTATAACAATTGCAAAACTTATCTTTTTCATGTGTTACTTTTTAAGTGGTTGTATGAATGATTAGTTATGTAATACTTTCCAACCGGCAACCCAGTTGTAGTTATATTTCATGGTTAACTGAATAAGCAGCAGCGCCATGTTCTCCAGCGTTCTGCTCCAGGGTAATTCGCCCGCAACCAATGGGTTCAAATCAATGGATCTTGCTAATTCCGAAACGGTTTCCAGGGCCTGGGTATCATTGCCGGCAATAAGCGTGTCAACCTGTTTGCCATCGATGATGGTATTGGCAAAATCGGCAGCGAATACGGTATTGAAAGCCTTTACAACTTTTGAGTTGGGCAACAGTTGCTGCAGTTGTTCCCCAGCGCTGGTATCGGCGGCGGTAACCAGGGCGCTGTACGTTTCATTCAACGGGTTGGAAATACTGATAAGAATTTTTTGATTGGCTACGTCTTTTATTTTAGCGGCTATTTCTTTCTCATCCGCATAAGGCAGGGCCAGAATGATGATATCCGCTTCCCACGATGCATTGGTGGGACATTCAACAGCTTCTGCTTCGGCGGAGGCATTGCCTTTTTTTATTTCCTCCACCAGGGCTTGCACTTTGTCAAAATGCCTGGCGAAAAGTAATAACCTGTTGTTGGTCTTGGATAAAGATTTAGCGATGGCGGAACCCATGTTACCGGTGGCGCCTATAATGGCGATTGTTTGTTTTGTGCTCATGATTGTTTGATTTTGATAACACAAAACTACAGCAGCATCAGGCCTGGCTCCAATGCTTATGGGCAAGAAATAGTGTTGCTTTTGGACAAGGAGAATCGTTGATTTTTGTCAACGGTTTTTTATTTGCGGTTACTGATCCGGCTACGCACGCGGCTTAAGGTTTCTGCTGAGAGGCCCATAAAAGAAGCGATCATATGCTGGGGCACGCGTTGAAAAAGGGTAGGGTACATTTGGGTAAATGCCAGGTAGCGTTCTTCCAGAGGCAGACTTATCATATAGGTCGTTCTGCGCTGAAGCGCCATATAGGCATCGGTCATCAACATCCTGATATAGGTTTCATATTTAGGCATTGTTTGCATCAACTCGTCATGCGCCTGTTTGGAGATGAGCACGAGTTCACAATCTTCCAGGGCATCTATATTCCAGGTGGCGGGTTCTGCTTTGATAAAGCTGTACAGATCGCCCAGCGTCCAGCCTTCGAGAGCAAACGCTGTTATGTGTTCATCACCGGTTTCATCGAGCACATAGGCCCGTAAGGCGCCTTTTTCTACCAGGCAAATGCTTTTGCACACATCGCCTTCCTGCAGGAAGTATTGTTTGCGGCGCAGCTTTTTAGGAGTAAGGTATTGTTTTATGAATGCTTCTTCCTCAGCGGTAAGGGCTATTTTTTCATTGAATTTTTGGAAGAATAATTCGTACATGGGTGGTTATGTTGTTGATTATGCAAATATACCCACAGTTTATTGAATAGACCCGTTGCTGGTTTGCATCGGACCGTTTCCGCAATGCAATGGGTTGTATCATTACCGTACACCAACCGCCCGGTTTTGAACACTGGCGGACTGCAATGCCCCCTGTTTTACAGGCAAAATGCGAATGGCACAGGGCTTGTAAATTTACGGTACTAAATCTGCCCACCATGTTCCGTCATTACTTCCAGATCGCCTGGCGCAATTTGATGAAAAGAAAATTCTATACGTTAATAAACGTAGCCGGACTGGCCATTGGAATGACCTGTTGCATGCTGATTAGTGTGTACCTGTACCACGAAAATTCATACGATCAATATCATACCAAACGCGACAGAATATACCGCGTGGTGCAAACTTTTCGC
Organism: Niastella sp.; assembly: GCF_045805085.1. Classification (NCBI taxonomy): domain Bacteria; kingdom Pseudomonadati; phylum Bacteroidota; class Chitinophagia; order Chitinophagales; family Chitinophagaceae; genus Niastella; species Niastella sp. Next base: position 6,555 of record NZ_JBJMLX010000269.1, on the reverse strand, counting down.
AATGTAGAGCCAGGTACAAAACCAGTGGCAGCTACCCCGAAGGATTACCAGGTATGGGGCTGTGCGCCCCTGGGGCCGGCCCTGCAGGTCGATTTTCCCGAAATTGAGCGGGTAGTGCAGTTTATGAGCCCGAACAGCTTGCTGCTTCAAAATGGCGACAAACGCGTTCAACAGGATAACCTGTTGTTTATGGACTCTACCGCGTTTGATGTATTCAGCTGGAAAATGATCTATGGAGATCCGCATACGGCCCTGACCGCTCCTTTTAGTATTGTTCTAACCAAATCAGTGGCGCAGAAATTCTTCGGTAATAAAAATCCTGTAGGGCAGGCATTACAGGTAGATAACCAGACCAACTTTATGGTCACCGGTGTTATGGAAGATGTGCCACCGAATTCGCAATTCACTTTCAACGGGCTCATCTCGATGACAACTATGCACAAGTTCAGGGAAGAGATCTTTGGTTGGTGGGGGTATGTTGATTTTTATACGTACCTGTTGTTAAAAGAGAATACTGATATAAAGTCGCTGCAAGCAAAAGCAGATCAGTTTGTAAAAAGACGTAATCCGGATGATAAAGGGTATGGGATCAAATTTGAAAAAATGACCGATGCGTACCTGCATTCTTTGGCAATCCGCCAGCCAGGCCCAACGGGCAGTCTGCTGAATGTATCCCTGTTTTTGTGCATCGCAATTTTCATTATGCTGATCGCCTGTATCAATTTCATGAATTTGTCTACCGCCCGTTCACTGGAAAGAGCAAAAGAAGTGGGTGTTCGCAAGGTGCTGGGCGTACGGCCTACAAGCCTCATGTGGCAATTTCTTTTTGAATCTATATTGTTATCACTGGCCGCTGCTATTATTGCGATCGTATTGGCAAAACCAGGCATTGCACTGATCGAAAGACTATCGGGAAAAGAGATTGCCTATGTAAATTTCTTTAACCCCTGGTTGTTTATTGCGATGGCCGGTTTTGCGGTAGTTGTAGGCATAGGAGCGGGCATTTACCCGGCTTGGTTCTTATCTGGGTTCAGGGCTATTTCGGTATTAAAAGGAAAATCCAATCCGGCAAGCGGGAGCGTATCGTTGCGCAAGGCACTGGTTGTTTTTCAATTCACTTTATCTATAGCGCTCATTGCAGGCACCATCATTGTATTCAACCAATTGAAATACCTGAACCGCCACGATCTGGGTTTTAAGAAAGATCAAATGTTGATCATCAACTTTGAAGACGATTCCAAAGTACAGCAAAATATTGAAGCCATTAAAAAAGCCATTGCAGATCAACCCGGCGTTGTTTCCGTGGCGGCTTCCCGTGCCGTGCCCGGTGAATTTCTGCCCAATGCAGGTACACAAATTCAAACGCCCGATGGACAAATGGCTTTTCGCATCCCGCTTATTTATGAAATAGATTTCGACTTCATACCTCTGTATCATATTCCATTGATTGCAGGCCGCGCCTATTCCCGTACGCACCTCACCGATAGTGCGCAGGGTATGATCATTAATGAAGCGGCGGCAAAATTATATGGTTATACCAATCCTGCCGATGCCGTAGGAAGAAAATTTGACCAGTGGGGCAGGAAGGGAACCATCGTTGGCGTGGTAAAAGATTTCAATTTCCGGTCGCTGCACCAGGCGGTAGAACCGCTCACTTTACGCTATGGATATCCTAATGCACTGAGCCGCATTTCAGTTGCTATCAAAGGCGATAATATTCCATCCACCCTGGCTCATGTAAGAACAACCTGGGATAAAATGGCGCCACAGCGTCCGTTTATGTATCATTTCCTGGATGAATCGTTCAACGCACAATACCAGGCCGATCAGCATTTCGGGCAACTGTTCACTTTCTTCTCCTGCTTGGCCATTTGTATAGCGTGTTTGGGTTTATTGGGACTGTCTACCTTTATGGCGCAGCAACGGGTGAAAGAAATAGGCGTTCGCAAAGTGCTGGGTTCATCGGTAAGCGGCATTGTGGTATTGCTGTCGAAGGATTTTATCAAACTTGTACTGATCGCGATCGTTATTGCCGTTCCGCTTTCTACCTGGGCCATGAATGAATGGTTGAAAGATTTTGCCTACCGCGTTTCCGTTGGGCCAATTATATTTCTGGAAGCCGGCCTAATCACGGTGGGTGTTGCCTTGCTTACGATAGCTTGGCAGTCAGTAAAAGCTGCCAGGGCAAACCCGGTGCAGTCGTTAAGGAATGAGTGATTTAACCCTGCCGGCAGATGGAGTGCAGTAACAAAGACAGTAATTAAAAACCCTAGTCTATTTGCTATGCCGAAGGCTAATTGCCTGCTACAGACCCTCTTTTATATATAAATAATGTTAATTAATTGTTATCAGTCACCTCCTTGCTGAAATCTTTTTGCACAGGTTTGCACAAGTTCAAATTTCCCTGTAAAATTGCGTATGTCTAAGGTAGCAGAAATGGGCCTGTACAACTACCTCGTATCAAAGAATATTCCGGGGGTAAAAGAGAAGAGTGCCTTTGATACATTAAGAAAAGGAACCTCGTTGTATGGGGCGCCCCAGCGTTTTACCGACATTTACGAGATCATCAGCGGTGCTGTTAAATTGGGCCGGTTATCGCCCAAGGGAAAGGAATGCGTGTATGAGATCGTAACGCCAGGAGAGTTTTTTGGCAACCTGGCCTTCCTGCCCGATGCCCCCTTCAATGAATTCAGCAAAACATTAACCGCCACCGAGATCCGTTCCTACGATCTTAATTTTTTAAAGCATTTGATGACGCACGACCCCGAGGTGGCAGAATTGTTCTATGGCAAGATCGTTGAACGCTGGAATAAAACGGAATCCCTTCTTTTTTATATCCGCTCATATGAGCCGAGAAAGCGCATTGAAATGCTACAGGAAGCTATGCATAAAAAGATCATGACTGCTGTAAACAAGGAAGTTTACCTCGATAAAATCATTTCCTTACAGGATATGGCCGACCTTACGGCAACAACCCGTCAACTGGTAGCCGATACGTTGCACTCCGAGCTTTAATGTGGAGCTCCAACTAAAAAGTGTTGCGACCTGTATTTTTTTTTCATCTACTCATTTTCTCCGGTTATCTACTCCTCCTTGGTTCCAGTCAGCCAAAATCTTAATTTCAGGAATGAAACCGGCACAACGGGTTATTTCCCTCAAATGGATCCATGCAGCAGTATGGATATTGCTGTTAGGCGTACCCGGCATTATGTTGTGGGACCAGGAGTTCTTTGGGTTGCCGGCTACTTTTTACTTATTGACCACGCTTTATCACATCGGGCTATTTTATTTCAATGCATTTTACCTGTATCCCAAACTGCTGAATAAAAGAACCTGGTGGTTGTATATTATCTGTCTGATTGCTATCGTTTGTCTTTCGGGCTTTGCCAAGGTTTTCTTTTTACAGCTGCTGCACCCGGGTTTTCAGTTCACTACCTTCAACCGGCGACTGATCTTTTTTCCATTAGTGCCCTTTTTATTTGCCAGCATTATTTACCGGCTGGTGTATGACCGTATTCGGTTTGAAAGAATGGAAAAAGAAGCGCGGGCACAACGGCTCGATGCTGAGCTGAAATTATTACGATCGCAGGTGAGCCCGCATTTTTTATTTAATATGCTCACCAATATGGTGTCCCTGGCTCGTTTGCAATCGAACCTGCTGGAGCCATCGTTGATCCGGTTGTCGGAGTTGTTGCGCTACATGTTATATGAAAGCAATGAAGAAAAGATTGCTATTGTCAAAGAAATAGAACAAATAGAGAATTATGTGTCCCTGCAGCAATTGCGGTTTGGGGAGGATGTGGCCATTTCATTGAACATTCAAAACGATTATCCCGAAGGAATGATAGAGCCCATGTTGCTGGTGCCATTTATCGAGAATGCGTTCAAGCACGGCATTGGAATGGTAAAGGAACCGTTTATACAAATAACTCTTACCGTAATAGAACAACAGCTCGACTTTAGGGTGGTGAATAATTATAACCCGGCCAACCAGTCGAAGGACAAACATTCAGGCATTGGCCTTAATAATGTAAAAAACCGGCTGGAGTTGTTGTATGCGAACAATTACCAATTGAACATTGACAATAAGGACGGTATTTATTCAGTTCATTTAAATTGTAAACTGTTATGATGCGTTGTATTGCCGTGGATGATGAAAAATGGGTGTTGGACCTGCTGGTTGATAACATCAGCCGGGTTCCCTTTTTACAATTGGTGGGCCGGTGTAAAAACGCTATTGAAGCTACTGAACTGTTACACCGTGAAGAAGTAGATCTTATATTCCTCGATATTCAAATGCCCGGACTGGATGGCATTCAATTCGTACAATCGCTGCAACACCCACCCATGATCATTTTTGTGACGGCGTATAAAGAGCATGCCTGGGAAGGTTTTGAGCTGGCTGCTGTTGACTACCTGTTAAAGCCGGTTTCGTTTGAACGCTTTTTAAAAGCCTGTAACAAGGCGCAGGAATTGTTCAGGTTACAGCAAAAAACAACTACTCTCAAAGAGCTGCCCGCTTCTTTTTTTGTATATGTAGAATACAACCAGGTCAAGATCAATATCAACGAGATCGTGTATATAGAAGGCATGAAAGATTATGTGAAGATATACTTAACAACTTCCACCAAACCGGTGATCACCAAAATGAGTTTAAAGGCGCTGGAAGATAAATTACTCCCTTACCGGCTGGTGCGCATCCATAAATCCTACATCATTGCTGCCGATAAAGTAACCGCGGTGAAACGCGATCTCATTTGTTTGGGCGCTGTTGAATTACCTCTCAGTGAAAGTTACCGGGCAGCGGTAGAAGCGGTGCTTCCCCTCAATAAGTAAGGTCATCTACACATATTACCTCTTCCTCTACTCACCCCGGGAACGGCTATGCAACAGGTATAGCTTTGTATCAGACTCTGAGCGAAGTCGAAGAGTTGGTAAAAAGCGTTGAGCGCCCTGAGCGCAGTCGAAGGGTCGAAACGCTATTTCTTAATTTAAATTCTATTTTATGTTCCCGTTATTCATTTTATTCCGCGTGCTTTTTATAGCTAGTATGGTATTTATCATTGGCGCCATTTTCGGCAATTTTTCTCAAAGAAGAACCCTCCGTGTTTTTAGTAAGATAGCAGCCATCCTGGTGATCGTGTTGTTTTTTGCTTCTACCGGTTTGAGTATGCGTTTTGGTTGGAACAGATACCGGACGCATTACTATAATGAACGTTGTGATCGATTACATAGTGATTCTACTTTAAATAAGTAAACGTTCATTGCTTCATAAGTTATTAGGTTAGAAGCAAACTCAAAAACTTTATTTATGAAAGCATCAACCGAAAGAAAGATAATCCGATGGTTGCATATAGTGCTGAGCGTTCCCATTCTTGGTTATATATACGGTCCATTAGCCACCATGCCGCGCCAGGCCATGGTGGTAAAATGGATCATTATGCCGTTGGTGGTTATTTCAGGTTTTTGGTTATGGAAGGGACATTTGTTGCGCAAGCGGTTGCGGAAGGGGTAGAGGAATGCAAAAGTGCGACAGCTTGTCGCACTTTTATAATCGAAGCAATCCAATTTGGCGACAGCTTGTCGCCAAATTGGATGACAAGGGTTAAATATGTACTCAACTCGGTACAAAATTGTACCGCTTAAGCGCCTTATTCCTTCGTAATATTAATCAACGCCCTTCGATTCTTGCTTCGTCCATCGGGGTTATCGCGGCCATTGATCAACTCCATTTCAAGCGGACAGCAGGCGCCGAATGATTCAAAGGTGATGCGGCTGGCGGCAATCCCTTTCTGTATAAAGTATTCGGCACAGGCGCGTGCACGACGGTCAGATAGTTTTGCATTGTACGCATCGCTACCCTTACCATCGGTATAACCGCTGATCTGCAAGGTGGCGCCAGGTATGTCCAGGAGCACCTTGTATACGGAATCGAGTTTACGTACCGCTTCTTTCTTCAGATCATACATATCGAAATCGAAGTAAACGGTAACAACATTCTCCGGTTTCAGCACAAACTTTTTCTCTATGAAGATATCTGTATTAAAATGCCGATCGGTGAGCAGGTTGGTGTTGTCTGTTTTGGTGATAGTAACAATTGCGGCGGTATCGCGGTAATTTTGTTTGGTAACCACCAGTTGCTGGTTGTTGAATGAATTGTCAACACTGTCAAATATATAATTACCGTTTATGTCGGTGGTGGTTTGGGTTGTTTTACCGTCGGGCGTTGTAAGTACTATATTGGCATCGCCTATGGGCTTATGGGTTTTGTTATCCAGCACTACGCCGGTCATGCGGTTGTGTTTGGGTAGTTTGTTAATGCGGAATGTTTCCAGGCAACACCCGCTGCCTCTGTCGGAACCAATGAGGGCATCACCCAACAAGGCATTTTTCTCCGGTGCATAGAAATAAATATCGTCTCTCGAGGAGTTAACCGGGTAGCCCATATTCACCGGCGTGCTCCACGTGATGGTATTGCCCTGGGCAGAAAACAGATCGAAACCACCCATGCCGGGACGGCCATTGGTAGCAAATACCAGCGTTTTGCTATTGGCG
>NZ_JBJMLX010000268.1:0-6276 GCF_045805085.1 Niastella sp. | reverse complement strand
ACAAAGAATCGACAAAATGTTCGCGGATGTAAGCAAAGGCCCGATCGGCTGCCGTTGCATAACGTGGGTCGTTGCAAAAATGATAAGCAGCGGAGAATGTCCACAAGATACGGGCATTCAGTACGCTGCCCTTAGGCGTGTCGGGATAGCTCCTGTTGTTATTATCGATCCGGCCATAGAAACCACCCTGTTTTTCATCAACAGCGTGTTGCAGCCAGTAATCCAGTATAGCAAGCAGCTCGTGTTGCAATTCGTTTGAAAAAAGTTCCCGGTTCATGTAACGATTATACCACTTTTTTTGCTCAGATGGCTGTTAAATATGCTGTTGCCGGGCGATCTTGTTATTTTCAATCATCCTGTACAAGGTGCGCACCGAAGCGGCGGAAGTATAGCCATCTGCCGGCGTGTGCATCACATAATCAACCAGCTGTTCAATCGTCGATTCCGCAACATGCATGCGGGTATCTGACGAAGCATAATAGATCAGCACACGGCCATCGTCATCAACGGTCCAGCCATTGCCAAACACTACGTTCGACACATCCCCTACTCTTTCTTCTCCTTCGGGTGCAATAAAATAACCACCGGGTTTATAGATCACTTTGGTAAGGTCTTTCAGATCGGTCATAAACAGGTACAGGGTGTAACGCATACCCGCAGCCGTGTTGCGCACGCCATGCGCCAAATGCAACCAGCCCTGGCTTGTTTTTATCGGTTGAGGCCCCAACCCGTTCTTTAACTCAGAAATGGTATGGTACACCCTTTTGTCAATCACTACTTCCTTATGTATAACGGCCTGTTCCATGGAATTACTTAACCCAAACCCGATACCACCACCCGATCCGGCTTCAATAAATCCATCCTGCGGACGGGTATAAAAAGCGTATTGCCCATCAACAAACTCCGGATGCAATACCACATTGCGCTGTTGCGGCGAAGAGGTTTTCAGATCGGCCAGCCGTTCCCAGGTTACCAGGTCTTTTGTGCGGGCAATGCCACATTGGGCAATAGCCGAAGACTGATCGGCAGGCGGCGCATTGGGATCGCGCCGTTCGGTGCAGAACAAACCGTAGATCCAGCCGTCTTCATGTTGCACTACACGCATATCGTAAATATTGGTATCCTCCACACTTGTTTCGGGCATCAGCACCGGGTAATCCCAGAACTGGAAACCATCGATACCGGTAGCGCTTTCGGCCACTGCAAAAAATGATTTCCGGTCGGCGCCTTCTACCCGCGCGATCAAATAATATTTTCCATTCAATTTAATGGCGCCGGCATTCAGCACGGAATTGATACCGATCCGTTCCATTAAAAATGGATTGGTTGCCGCATTGAGGTCATAGCGCCAGAACAGGGGCGTATGCAAGGCAGTCAACACCGGATTCTTATACCGGCAATAAATACCATTATCTTCCTCCCTTTTTTCATTGGCACGGTTAATTAATTTCTCATGTGATTTTTCGAGCATTTCCAGCCGCTTCAAAAAATTGGTATCCATGGCAGTTCAATTTTAAAGTCTGTTTAGTTTTCGAGTTTTTCCCACCAGGTTCGTTTCAATACCAGCACAATCACCACCAGGATGGCAACGGTGATCAGCAGGGGCAGTTTTAACCATAATACCACGTACATAGGCAAAATGGTTAAACAACACTGGCCAATGATCCCTAACACTACGTTGAACATATCCAGTTTAAACCGGTTGTTAGGCACAAAGGCAGGGTCTTCGCTTAGTACTTTTGCCTGAATCGGTTTCCAGAACCCCCATGGCTTTACTGTTTTATAAAATTGTTTCAATACGGTTTCATCCGTGGGCGGGGTTAACCAGGTTCCGATAAAACAACCGGCCAGCGAGATCAGGAATAACAGGGGCCAGCTATACAAAGGCAGGGTATTTTTGAAAATATAGGGGAATACCAGCGCTGCTATAATACCACTGGTCATACCCCAGAAAAAACCGCTGGCGTTAAACCGCCACCAATACCATTTCAACATATTGGCTGCGATATAGCCGCCATATAAAGCGCTTACGATCCATTGTAAAATGCTGTTCACATCTTTGGCAAAAAAGCCCAGCGTTACGCCTATGGCCACCACAACAATGCCAACCATGTAATTGGCGGTAATGATACTTTTGGTGCTGGCATGCGGATCAACATATTTTAAATAGATGTCATTCACAATGTACGCCTGTGCCGCATTCAGGGTGCCGGAAAAGGTACCCATAAAGGCGCCAAGCAAACCCGTGAGCACCAGGCCTAAAATACCTGCCGGTAAAAAATCATTGATGGCTGCCGGTAATATTCTTTCAAAATCGGTTCCCGAAGCAGTGCGCAGATCGAGCTGGTTATAATACAATAAAGCAAGCACGGTAAGGCCAATGATCATCGAATACCGCACCGGCAATAATATGATAGAAACAAAACCAGACATTTTGCTGGCGTCTTTCGGCGAGCGGGTAGATAATACTTTTTGCATGTCGTAATTGGGCGCAGGGCCGGCCAGACTGGCAAAAATGCCTTTGAACAACATCATCATAAAAAAGAACCCAAACAAGCCAAACCCGTCTTCTTCGATCTTTTTATTAGCATCTGGTATCAGATTTCTCCAGTCAAGATTTAAATGCCAGTTAAAGAATGGGTTCGTCCAATTGGCGGGTACTGCCAGCTGAGTACCGGGACTATGTAAACGCAGCATGGCGATCACGGCAATGGAAATGCAGGCTACCGTCATGATCACATACTTTATTACATCGCCCAGTACAATACTGTGCATGCCACCCAATATGGAATAGAACATGGCAAACAGCGTAAACACCATGCCATACAAATGCGGTACATATTCCGGCACTACCGTAAAAGGCACGTATGCCGATACCAGGTGCCAGGGAACAAATATTTCAATGAACTTGCCCAGGCCTACAAAGCCATAGGCCAGAAAACCAAAACAACTCAACAGCGCAAAGGCCACTACTACATTATGGGAGCTTTTTACGCCTTTGCCGCTGGCGCCAAACCTGGTCACCAACCATTCAGCGCCGGTGCTTGCATTTGACCGGCGCACCCATTTCGAAATGAACATCATCATAAACACCTGGTTAAACACCGGCCATAACCAGGGGATCCAGATCGATTTCATGCCATATACAAAACACAGCGTCACCATCCACATAGTACCACTGATATCAAACATATCGCTGGCATCGCTCAACCCCAGCATGTACCAGGGCAGCGCTTTGCCACCCAGCAGGTAACTTTCTTTATTTTTCCGCGCTCTTTTACGTAACACCCAGCCTATTGCTACCATGGTAGCCAGGTACAGAACGACTATGCTGATGTCTAATATTGTTAATTTCATTCCTCTAAGATCGTAAATTGCCAATCGTGAAATCCCGATAAGTCGGGAAAGGCGGGCTTACTATCGGTTACGTTCAGCCTAACCAGGCCCGATTGTTTTTCTTCAGAAATAGGTATGGTAGCTTTTCAAGTGAACCCTCGCTTTTGTCGGAGATAATGCCGGAGATGGTTTTTGGTTTGGCAAACGCGGGCGCCGATTGTGCGGGCCTCCATAGCAGGTCTATGAATACCCGACAGCGTATTTTTTTTCTCATACAGCAACAATTTAGATCAAATTTATGTCTGAATTATGATAGCTAAATAATACTATATTGACCTATTTTTATATTTTTTCCAATAATATATAGGCTAAATAATAATGTATCTAAGCTAAACAATTGAAATAAAGCGAGTTTTAATTAAAGCACCGTTACTATTCAATTATGATATTAATTATGCTGCTTATTGTATAAATTTGATCTGCTAAACGATACAATTGCCCCACATGAAAAATAGTTTATTACGTGAAATCACCCCGCTCACTCAAAGCGATTGTTTTACGCTGTTTTCCCGGGTTAAATCGGAGTTCGATTTCCCGCTGCATTACCACGAAGAATTTGAGCTGAATTTTATTCAAAATGCCAAAAATGCCAGGCGGGTCATCGGCGATCACATTGAAGACATCGATGAACTGGAACTGGTGCTGGTAGGCAGTAACCTGCAGCATGCCTGGTTCACCCATCATTGCAAAAGCAACGAAATAAGGGAGATCACCATCCAGTTTCACAAGGATCTGTTCGATGAAAAATTGCTGCGCCGCAACCAGTTGAGCTTTATTCGTACCATGCTCGAAAAATCATTGCGGGGCATCCTGTTCTCAAAAGAAACTACCCAGCAGCTGGCGCCACGTATTATGGAATTAAATCAGAAACAAGGCTTTGATTCTGTGCTTGAATTAATGTCAATACTACACGATCTGTCCATTTCGCGTAATATGCGCATTCTTTCCGATGCTTCATTCAACAATACCGAGCAGTACACTTATAACAGCCGGCGTATTGAGAAAACGCTGGAATACATGAACCATAACTTCGACAAACCCATTACCCTGAACGAAGTTGCCCGGCTGGCCAATATGTCTGATGCTGCATTTAGCCGCTTTTTCAAACAACGTACCGGCAATACCTTTATTGATAGTCTTACGGAAATCAGGCTGGGCCACGCTTCCAGGATGCTGATAGATACCACTCAGTCCATAGCCGAAGTGGCTTATCACTGCGGCTTTAACAACATTTCTAACTTCAACCGCATTTTTAAAAAGAAGAAGAACTGTACCCCCAAAGACTTCCGGGAAAGCTTTTCCGGCACCCGCATCTTTATATGAACGGTAAGCATATTCCTGTTCATCGTTAGTATATTGAAAAGCCTTATGGGCGGCTTTGGCGTTTGCAAAAAAATTGCAACAGTTATTTGGCTCAACCGATATGGGTGGAGCTTTTAAAAAAAATAGCTATCTTCATCACCACGTTATATTATTGTTCAGTATTTCTTATTACTTTAACCCAAAATTCTATCCATTTTCACTATTTCAATTTCAGATCTTAATAGTATAAATGGACCGATTCACTTTCATATGAAACATTATTCCAAGCAAAAACGCATGCTTGTTGCGGTTGATTCTATCATTTTTGGTTTTGACGGACACGAACTGAAACTACTGCTGATACAGAGAGGGTTTGAACCCGAAAAAGGCAAATGGAGCCTTATGGGTGGTTTCATTCAGCCTGATGAAGATTTTGAACAGGCGGGCGCCCGCATCCTGAAACAATTGACCGGTCTCAAGAATGTATACATTGAACAGTTATACGCTTTCGGTGACCCTACCCGTGACCCTGAAGACCGTGTTGTTTCCATTGCATATTTTGCCCTGATCGATATTGGCAAATACGAAAAACAGATCAGCGACGACTTTCACGCCGAATGGTTCTCCCTCAATAAAGTACCCAAGCTTATCTTCGACCATAGCCGGATGGTAAAAATGGCAAAGGAAAAACTCCGTTATAAAGCAGCCTTCCACCCCATTTTATTTGAGCTGATGCCCGAGAAATTTACATTGCCTCAGTTATACAACCTGTACACCGGGGTATATGACACTGTGCTGGACAAACGTAATTTTACCCGTAAGATCCTTTCTACCAAACTGCTCGTTAAACAAAAAGAAAAGGAAAAAGAGGGTTCTAAAAAAGGCGCCTTTTACTATAAGCTGGATAAGCGCCGGTACGACTCGCAATTCCATTCATTCTTAAATTTCATTCCCAACCCTGATAATTTAAAATAACCCGCTTACGCTCTTCGACTGCCATAGCCAGAGGCGACGGCAGTAAAGCTTCGGCTGTCAAAGAAAAAGGCGGTTCCCCGGAGGAGGAACCACCATTCAAAACAGGACATAACCGGAGAGTTGCTAGACCAACTGCGACAACATCCTTTATGCCTTTTCCAGCCTTTCTGGTATATAACAGCTGATCACTGGCCATGAAGGTAGTGGCTTGCTATGCCTGCCCGACTGAACATCGCCCGGGCGGCGACAATGGTGAATGGTCAATACGTTAACGTATTCATCATTATCTGTATGAACAACACAAATGTTAGGTTATAATAGCTGCTTAAATACGGGCGGGACAAGGTGTACGGATATAGCTGGGATAAAAGATACGATCAATAACAATTGGCAATAAGCAAAGAGATCAATTCCGGGAATCTGCATACAGTATATGAAAGAAGCATGCCAATTTGAAGAAGACAGCTATTTAGCAGAGGGCGACCATGAGATATTTATTTTTTGAATAACTTATTTATTGGCTGCAGCAGCCTTTTTTTCGTAATATTCCTTAAGTACATTAAACGCTTTCTTCTTACGGCCTTTTTGATCAATAAGGCCTTT
>NZ_JBJMLX010000267.1:0-8237 GCF_045805085.1 Niastella sp. | reverse complement strand
TTATTATCAACAGCTGCCTTTACAGCTTTCTCTTGTAGTGGTTCAGAACCATAAGTTCTGAAAGTGCCAAATCCGAAAAACCGCCTTAAGCCTCTGTGGACGTCCAATGCGTTGTTACAATATGCACAACCACTTATGCAGGGCTTGTTTCTCAACCGGAACATTATCCGTTCAACTTCAGGATAATTTTTCAGCACCCAGCGCGGTGTGATGGAATGTATTTTGTTGTGGTGGATGAAAGAATTAATGAGTGACAGACAATATGCCAATTCTACCGGATGCGCTGAAATTATTTTCGCTAAGTCAACTTGCTCACATATTTCATTTTTAAAGTTCGTTCGAATTAAGCTTTCAAGTCCTATACTTGGGCTGACGTAGTCAATAAAACGGAAAAAGGCGTTAAACTCCTTTCTGTTATTTAATAACAAATAGAAAATTTCTTTAAGCGTTTCATCTTGTAGTTTAAAAGCGGTTATTTCATCAGAGAATAGATCCTTTGCTTTGATTGAATCATTCAAAGGATTGTTAGGGTCTTCCGATTGAAGTTTGTCATCTTTTAATAAAGCATGGTAAGGTTTTGTGGGAAACAGCAGCGGAGAAAGGTACAAGGTGTCAATAATGTTTGAAGGGCCTATGCCTGCCTCTTTAAGTGTTTGTCCGATATACTTTATGTCGTGGTTGAAAATGTTATGCCCGCAGATAAATTGCGTTCCGTTGAGAAAGTTTTTGAATTCTATGAGTGAAGTTTTGTGAAAAGAACTTTCATCATCCTTAACACTTCCAATGTCAAGAATTATTCGGCTCTTTGGCTCAATCTCGGTATCAATAAATGCAATCGAATTCATTTTAATAGCTGGCGGCCTATTCTCTAATATACACAATTTATCGTATATCTCCTATCCGCATTAGTTGAGGGATTTTAAGTATTCATATATATTCTGCGGACATTCATCGAATAATATTCACTAAAAAACTATTTGTGCTACGGACGCAAAGATTATTTCATGGCCCTGTTAGAGGGCTTGTAAGATCTTATGGTATTAATTGGGCGGTGTTTATTTGAATTCGGCGGGCCTATAGCAAAAATCTATCGTTGATAAGGAAAATATGGCTGCATTCAGGTATTATAAGTCTTTTGACAAGTGATTTTTCCGGTTTTTAAGTGAAAGAACCGGCAAATGGGTGAACCTGCGTTATAAAATGTTACTTATTTATGATCGTAAGTGAAGTATTACTGAAAGCAATTGAGTTTAAACGGCCAATGCTGATGTTATAACCCGGTAAAAGTAAGTATAGCTCAGGAAAAGTAATTATCTTCCTCAAAAAAGTAACTATAACCCGGGAAAAAGTAAGTATCGTCCCCAAAAAGTAACTATCTCCAGGCAAAAAGTAATTATCGTCCCAAAAAAGTAATTATCGCCCGGCGATAGTAGTCTCGATGTATCGAGTTATTATATTATCACGGCTTTTTTTTCTTAAGTTTTTGGAACGATGCTGAAATATGTTGTAATCGTTTCTTATTGAAACATAATTGGGCTTTACCTGTAGCAGTAAGACTATTGATGCCGGCAAGGCACTGTATCATCCATTTGCGATTTTGTTTGTCACGCATGTTCCATTTTTCCCTGCTAATGTTTTTAGAAGGGAAAATATACCAGCACGATTGGCGAATACAATAATAACTATGTGGCAACTGGGTGATGGCTGCCGCCCATTCATCGATTTGCATTAATGAACCAGCTGTAGAAGGATCGAGTACATAATCTATAATTTTCCCATCTTCCTCTACTGAAAGTACCGGGGCGACATGGTATTTCCAGTTTTGTTTTAGTTCTCCTACATGGTTTTTCAGATAAGCACCGCCGAACGCCCAACCCTTATAATTTGGTATGTTCCACTCATCTAATAAAACACATACAGCGTCAGCTCTTCCTTCACAGCCATTATTTGAATTTGTCCAATTGAAGAGTGGATGGTGCTTGAAAAAAGTGAATAGGTCTTCAGCTTGCTGTTTGGGAACTATATGGCGCAAGCTTACGTCTGAAAGAAGAAAGTCGAAAAGGGTGGGCACTATCTCATTCATTTGATAAAAAATCTATATTTGAATTGATGTGAAGATAACAATAAAAGCGCAACAGAATTCAGCCGCGATGGCTTTTGGGCATTGCCAGGAACCATCTCAAGCTGGCAGGCTGTTCCCACGAGTAACCAACCAGGAAATGAACCGGAGCCTGAAAGTGTAAACGCCTGCTCAATTAAAAAAGCCTCCGATGCATCAGAGGCTATTTTTGATTATTATTTTTCTTCACTAATTATTGTGCTACTGACATCTCGAATCAAGGAACTTTATCGTGGTTTTGTTAAGATCGCTATAGAACTGATGCCCTGCGAACATCACATCTATTTGCATGTTCACAAAATAACGCTGCGCCACGTTCAATGAATTATAAGTTGGATAGGTAGCCGAATTGGCCAGGCAAATTTTTGAAACACTGTCAGCGTTTGCTTTTATAAAGTTTTTACTGGTGAGCCAGTTGTTATTCTTTAACTCTTTGAAAAGCGCCGTGGAAGTGGCCACGCTGATATCCGATTCCCGCGCAAACCGCTCGGGATAAACCGGACTGCGGTCATTTACAAAATACTTGCTGCATACGCCGCGGCTGTTGAGCCCTTGCGAATACGTAAGTGCATCGGCATTACCGGCAGCGCCAACTTCGGGCTGGTCGTCGTTCTTTGCCATACAGAACTGGTAAGGGATGGTAGATGCATCAAAGATCACTTTATACGCCTGCGCACAATAAGACACGCCCGATTTAAATTTGAACAAATACGATAAGCAGCAGGAATATGCGCCTCCATTGCTCATACCGATCGAATACAGGGGCAACGACCGGTTAACAGAACCTCTTGCATAAAATGTATCGCGAATGGCTTTTATATTGCCCATATCAACGTTCGTAGTACTATCCACCGGGTTTGTTTTCCATTGCAGGGAACCATTACCGTTTATATCATTGTTCAAAGACACTTCTTCCGCTTCTGTAACTATGATGCCAAACCCGGCCGTTACCAGGTCTTTCATCATTTGTTTCCACTCATAATTGGTAACCAGGTTCAGCGCATTGCCATTGGAACCGTGCAACAAAAAAACCACTCCTTTTTGCGAAGCGGGAAAACAGGAATAGACATTCTTTGAAATGTTCACGCCTTTGATCTTCTCATACTTCAATGAAAGCTGCGTAATGGCTTTCTGGCTGGCCGTTACAGTCACATTCTGTGCCGGCATTATAAATATATTATGCCATTCACCGCTGTTCTGCAAAAGGCTGGTGTAGCCGGTCCACTGGTCAAATACATAACTATCCGATGTGGGGTTGCCCCAAATGTGCACGGTATCACCGATCTTGTAAGTGCCGCTTCCATAACCATTTACAACGGTAACGGTAGCGCTGTCTGAATTGGTAACCGGCGCAGGGGAATCTTTTGAAGATTTCTGGCAGGAATAAAATAATAGTACAGCGTTCAGGCTAAGGGTTATAATGCGTTTCATACTTCATACAAAACGCGGCCTGGTATAAATAATTGTACATATATCAATTATTCTAAATGAATCATTTTGTAGTTGGCACTCCGGCTTTACGCATACCAGTCTACGGTTTGGGCAATTCTTTTCGTGGGATCTTTTCATCACGTTGAGCCGTATTATAAACAAAGCTGGCCACAATGATAGCCGCTTCTTTTAAGTCGTCTGCAACCAGGTGATCATAGGTATCCATATTGGTATGATGCGTACGGGTATCATATTCTAATTTGTCCTGGATGAACTGAAATGCGGGAATGCCAACCGCATCAAACGACAGGTGATCCGTACCGCCCGTATTCTCGATGGTGAGTGTCTTGGCTCCCATATCATTAAACGGGGCCAGCCAACTGTTAAAAACAGGTCGCACCTGTTGATTACCCTGCAGGTATACGCCCCGGATCTTTCCGCTGCCATTGTCCAGATTGTAATAAGCAGAGATCTTCTCATGCTCCGGCATCAGCTCCATTTTGGCAGGATCAGCGAAGTGATTCTTTACATAATTGCGGGAGCCATACAAGCCTTCTTCTTCCCCACTCCACAACGCAATGCGAATGGTACGGCGTGGCTGTATATTCAGGGCTTTCAGAATGCGAACGGCTTCCATCATAACAGCACAGCCTGCCGCGTTATCGGTTGCACCTGTAGCCCCATGCCAGGAATCAAGATGGCCGCCCAGCATCACCACTTCACTTTTAAGTGTAGGATCTGTACCTGGTATCTCAGCCAGTACATTATATGCTTTGAGATCCAATTGGCGGCACGCATAAAACCAGGCGACCCGGTTAAACGAGAACCACTTACATCCGTGAGGTGAAATGCAATGTCCATCACATGCGAATTGTCTGTTGCTTCTTTTTTGATCTTGCTGATCATTTCCATATCAATTTTTTCCTGGGCTAATGAAGTGAATGGAATAAAACAGAAAGCGATGAAAAATTTTCTCATGTGTGTTTTGATTTGAAGTAGGTATGACAAACTCTACATGCTATATAAATATTAATTTTAGATTTAATTAATGAAACTTACTCTGCGGTTTAAACTTTATTATCGGTGCTGAGCATATGTAATATATATAACCTGTTGAATTTCCAAAAAAAATTGGTCCGAAATTTATCCAGTCCCAACAACTTAAACAGCTCTGAAAGGAGCTGTTTAACGAAATTATTCATTAGACGTTGACAAATGTTATCTTCAATAATGAAACAGCATTCAACACAACTAAGTAAGCCCCAAAAAGCAGGCTATGTAACTAACCTATTTATAATCTAAATTTTCAGCATTATGTCTGTATATGTCGTAAACTCATATGATATCCTTGACTTTGAAATGTTCAAAAACTATCCGCCGGGGGTTAGACCGCTATTTGTTAAGTACGGCGCAAAAGTGATAGCCATGGAAACCAATCCGAAAGCTTTGGAAGGTGTACCAAAAACGATGAATGCTATCATAGAATTTCCCTCGGAGGATGTGGTTAATCAATTTTATAACGACCCCGCATATCAATCTATCATTCATTTAAGGCATAATTCTACCGCTAATTGCACCATGGTTGTGCTTAAACAATTCGAGGCGAAATAAAAAGTGAATGGATAATATGAACTGTTCTGGATAGTACAGGTAGCCGCCAGCTGTTTAAAATTATAAGTAATGGAACTCAAACCTAAAGTAAGCAGGATTACAATATACCCCATAAAGTCGCTTGATGGGCTCTCTTTACAAAGCGGATTAATAATAAAAGGGGGTAGTATTTTGCATGACAGGGAATACGCAATCGTTGATTCCAATGGAAATTTTATTATTGGAAAAACAAATCCGCTTGTTCATGCGCTTCGTTCAACTATTGATTTTGAAAAGGAGATTGTTTCATTCCGGCACCATGAAAACAGCGAATGGGATAAGTTCGATCTGCAAAATGAAAAATCAGCCATCGATGCTTACTTGTCAGCATTTTTCAAAATTCCTGTAACGCTTCACCAAAATAAAGAGGGCCGGTTTATGGATATTCCTGACATTAGTGGTATTACTATTCTTTCCACTGAAAGTTTAAAAGCTGTTGCTGCCTGGTTCGACAATATTGACCTGGAAGAGACAAGGAAACGATTCCGGGCAACGATTGAACTAGAAGGAGCGGATCCATTTTGGGAAGATCATCTTTTTTCCAAAGAAGGGACAGGAATCGAATTCACATTAGGCGAAGTAACATTATTCGGAATGAGTCCCCGCGCAAGGTGTGTGGTACCGAGCCGTGATCCTGAAACAGGTGAAGTTATTCATGCTTTTCCAAAAATATTTTCAAGACACCGGGCTGCAACTTTGCCACATTGGTCGAAATTAAATGAACATGGTCATAGCTATTATTTAACGGTGAATTGCTATATTCCTGCTACAGAGATCGGGAAAGCCATTCAAATCGGGGATGAAGTAAATATTATTGGCGAAAAAGTGTTCTATTAAATTTTAAGGGTGAGCCAGCGGCTCCCCGTTATAATGGATTGTGGGCTGTATACCCCTGAGTAAAACCATCCTTGCTTAAAAGCGATTGCAAGGATGATTGAGTTTTTGCTGATACGCTTTTCATACAATATTCTTTTTAATAGTGAGAGATCGGTTATAAAAGACCACCATCTATTGTTCGTTTATAACCTCCAGTATTTTAAATGTTTTTTTGCCAGCCGGTACCTGCCATTTAACTTTTTGTCCTTTTCGAAATCCGATCAGCGCAGTTCCTATCGGAGCCATTACCGAGATCCTTTTTTCTTTAATGTCTGCTTTGTCTGGCGTAACAAGCATGAATTCCATTATTTCAGTTTTGCCTTCCGCTTTTATTCGTACAATGGAATTTAGCCTCACTACATCAGGAGGGAAATCGTCCTTATTTACCAGCTTTGCTTTCTTTAATTCACCTTGCAGGTCTTCCGCATTGCGACGATCAAAAGCTGTCCTTTTGTTTCCTCCAGTCAGATATGAGATCAACAGGTTATAATCATCCTTCCTTAGAACAAGCTGTTTATTTGTATTTTGCATAATATTTAATTTGATAGTAATAGAAATTGTTGTCGATCTTTTTTTGCTTTCCGGGCTCGAAAATATATCTCTTCAAAACTCATGATCTTTTGTTCCTCTGTTTTTTCGAAAAACTTAGCCCCTAAGGAAAGCACTTTACGTTCGTCGAAGCCCGTAATAATTTCACCAGCAGCGAATATTTTTATTTGGCTGGCAAGATCAAATTCATCCAATGTTTGCTTTACAAAGGCCAGCGCCTCATGTAATGGCATTCCCGGGTGATCAGTAAATTCCAACGGTGCTGCACCTGTGCCGCCTTCTCCGCCGTCCACGGATATGAAATCAGGGATGCATCCCGTTGCTTTAATAGCATTACAGATATCAATGAACTCCTGCCTGTCACCAATACAAATTTTAAATCCAACAGGTTTTCCACCAGACAATTCCCGTAACAGGTCTAAAAACATTACCATTCCCACAGGAGTATCAAATTCCGAATGTCTTGCCGGAGAATGGATGGTCAGGCCTGGTTTAGCCGGCAAAATACCACCATGTCCAGGTTTTGCGCTCTGGGATAATGTTAGTTCGATCATTTTTACCTGTAGGTGTAATGCATTCTTGCGAAACGCCATTGCGTTGAATCTTCCATTTTCATCGCGACAACCCCAATAGCCAGGACCTATTTGCCAGATCCGATCCCCTTCATGTAGATCGTATTCGCTGATGCCACCCTCACCTGTATTGTGCGCAATACTTCCCCTTTTAGCCCTTTCATTGCACAAAATGGCATGCTTTTTCCGGCGGACGTTTATAATTGCCAATATCAGTAAGGGTAAGGTGAGAACAAGAACCCAATACCATTTTTCATTGCTGGTATATGCCTCTATGAGTGTAATAACATTTCCTAAAACAAGTAATAGTATTATAATTCCACTGGCCGAAACCAGTTTTTTATTTCGTATCATGGTAATTCGCTTTATAAATAAACAATTATGACTTCAATTCTTTGATCTTTTTTTTCGCTGGTACGTATATCATCTTAGAAAGGATCATTTGCCAGTTTTTAGCATTTCTCTCTAACGTGGGCAGGTTATGCAGATCATCTTCTTCACAGTCATAAAAAGGTATACTAACTGTTCCATTCTTATTACGGTATTCAAACTGCAGTTCAATAGTATTTAAAAACTCTTCAATCCCCCTTTTTTTTAATTCCCCTGGTCGTATACTGTTGTAAGTCTTTTTCACAGAAACAGAAGCAATTTTATTCAATTCAATTATACAGGACTTGTTGATTGATTCCAGCACCAATAAGCTTTTCTTGATTCCATCCAATGCAATTAATTTGTTGCCTATTGCCATCTGACTGGAAAAAGATAAATTGAACTTAGATCCGAGTTCACTTAATTGCTGAAATTTTTCTTTGGAGAAAGTTGTTTCTATATTGCTCATCTTAAAAATTATTGTACAATAGCATATCATACCACTGCCTTTAACAAGAGGCAATAGTTGTCACAGATAACCATTGACAGGTTATAAATAATGATTTGGTAATTACCTGGATAATTACAAAATACTGATCCCAAGCCTTTAAGGAATTAGGCTTGGGTTAACCTGTTAAAGTCTTTAAAATTGGAGAAATAATACAGATGGG
>NZ_JBJMLX010000266.1:0-6462 GCF_045805085.1 Niastella sp. | reverse complement strand
CCGCATGGTGGATAAATATCACATTCAACCCCGCCCGTTAGATGATGAGCGATCAGAAGCCATCTTCAACGAGTTGATGCAGGAGTTGGATGTACAACGTATATTTTTTTCGCAGGACGATATAAAAAACCTGTCCGCCTATCGCCTGCAACTCGATGACCAGATCAAGGGTAAAAAATCAGACTTCCTGCAATTATTGGTAACTACCTATAAACAGCGGCTGCTTCAGGCAGATACCATGCTGGATAATATTTGTAAAACGCCTTTTAATTTCACCCTGAAAGAAAAGTATACCGTAGCGGAAGACACTACTTATCCCACAGGCATACCAGCCATGCATGTGAAAATGTACAAGCTGCTGAAGATGACGGTGCTGGCAGGTATACTGGAATACAACGAACTCGCCTATCCAACAAAACAGCCAACAAAGAGACTCGTAGACAGCCTGGAGCCCTCTTTGAGAAAAAAGGCTAATGTTACTATTAAGAGATCGGTAAAAAGAATATTGCAAAGTCCGCTGGGAATTGAATTCATGATCGGCAATATGTATTGCCAGGCGCTGGCTGTTACCTATGACCCGCATACGGCGTATTTCTCCTCCGATGCTAAGGAGGATTTTGAGAGCCACCTGGGCAAGAAGCCACTCGAATATGGATTGACTTTTAGCAAAGATGAAGACGGGCATGCGCAGATCGATTATTTAAAACCGGGAAGTTCAGCCTATCAAAGCGGCCGGTTAAATAAAGGCGACAAGGTACAATCCATACAATGGGAAAAGAAAGAGCCTATTGATGTAGCCGATGCGGAAGTAGAAGAGATTGAAAGAACGCTGGCGGCCTCAGGAGGAAATACGGTTAATATTACGGTGAAAAAAGCAGATGGTACTACCAAACAGGTGGCCTTACATAAAGAACGTGTGGAAGAACAGGAAGATGAAGAGGAGGATAAAGTAAAAAGCTATATCCTGCAGGGGGACCGCAAAGTGGGTTATATTTCATTGCCTGCATTTTATTCAGATTGGGAAGGCACGCTGGGCATAAATGGTTGCGCCAATGATGTGGCCAAAGAGATCATCAAATTAAAGAAAGAGAACATTGAAGGATTGATGATCGACCTGCGCTATAACGGCGGCGGATCACTGCAGGAAGCAGTTGAACTGTCAGGGATATTTATAGATGCTGGTCCGGTAGCCCAGCTGAAATATAAAGCGGTGCCCAAACCAGAAACGTTGAAGGATGCGGTGCGCGGTACCATCTATGATGGGCCCTTGTTGTTGCTGGTAAATGGCTTCAGCGCCTCCGCCTCGGAAATGGTGGCAGCGGTAATGCAGGATTATCACCGCGCATTGATCGTTGGCTCACCAACTTATGGAAAAGCTACTGCACAGATTGTTTTGCCCATGGACACCACCATTAACCTCGAAAACTTCAATGGAAAAACGGTTGCCTCCAGTTATATAAAACTAACTACTTCCAGGCTGTTCCGGATAAATGGCACCACGGCGCAGGCGCATGGTGTGAAACCCGATATCAGTTTGCCCGATTTAACTGATGCAGTTCCTGAACGGGAGGTGAATGAAAAATATGCATTGCCGGCGACGACTATTGATCCTAACAAATATTATAAACCACTGGCTCCATTACCGGTGGGCGCTGCAGATGCTGTAGCAAAGAAAGAAATGGCGGCATCCCCTTACTTTAATTATGTACAACGGTATATTGAGTACACAAAAACAGCCGGTGCAAAAAAAGATATTTCGTTGTTCATAGATGAGGCCTGGCAGCGGAAGAAGGCAAAAGAACAACAGGTTGAATCGCTCAAAGAGCCAAAGGATGACAAACCCATTTATAAAGTAGTAAAACCCGCCACGCAAAAGCAGCACGAGCACGATAATGAGCTAGATGGCGAATGGAAAGAGAACCTGCTAAACGATGCGTATGTAAAGATCGCCTATCAGGTACTCGGCACTATGAAACAGTAACCAAAAACCCTTTTATAATAGCCAAACAATC
Source organism: Niastella sp. (assembly GCF_045805085.1). Classification (NCBI taxonomy): domain Bacteria; kingdom Pseudomonadati; phylum Bacteroidota; class Chitinophagia; order Chitinophagales; family Chitinophagaceae; genus Niastella; species Niastella sp. The sequence continues at coordinate 4,450 of NZ_JBJMLX010000266.1, read as the reverse complement.
AGCTATGAAAAAAAATGTACACAACCTTCTCATGTTACTCATGGTATGTATGAGTATTACCTTATCATCGCAGGGACAGGCCATTGATAATCCAGGTGAATACATGACCGCTATTACTAATGCCCGCAGCGGCATGGACGTGAAGTATATGCAATACCTGAGTGCAGCAGCCCATGGCCGTAAAGCCCGTAAAGTAGAAAAGTTACGCGCAGAAGTGATCGAGACCATCAATCAATGCAAATACAAAACAACCGACCTGCCAAAATACAAAGGCGATAACACGCTTCGTCAGGGAGCTATTGATTACATCACATTGTGCTACCGCGTTTTTAACGAAGACTATAAAAAGATAGTCGATATGGAAGAAGTGGCTGAGCAGTCATTTGATGGTATGTCGGCTTACCTGTTGTTACAGGATAAAGTATCGGAAAAATTGAATGAAGGGTCAAACCAGCTGCACAAAACAGCCATGGATTTTGCAGCTAAGTATAACGTAAGAGTAGATAGTACTCAGAATGCTTTAAGCAGCAAACTCGACATTGCCGGTAAACTTAACAATTATACCAATTCGGTGTTCCTCATCTTCTTCAAATGCAACTGGCAGGATATGGAAATGGTGAGTGCGATGAACAATAAAAAGGTGAATGATGTGGAGCAATCACGCAGCTCTTTGTTGCGCTTTGCCACTGAGGGTTTAAAAGGACTTGATACGCTGAAAAGCTTCAATGGCGATCCTTCACTGGCTAATGCCTGCCGGGATGTGTTGAAGTATTATAAGAAAATGGCGGAGACCGATGTGCCCAAGCTCACCGACTTTTATTTGAAGGAAGAGAACTTCACTAAAACAAAGAAGTCGTTCGAAGCAAAACCTGCCAGCAGCCGTACCAAAGAAGATGTGGATGGTTTTAACAAAACCGTGAGTGAATACAACGAAGCTGTCAATAACTTCAACAAAACTAACAATACGGTGAACAAAGAACGCACCCAAACAATGAATACCTGGGAAGCTGTGCAGAAGAAGTTTGCTGATGCGAATATGCCTTATTATAAGGGATAAGTTGTACGAATTAATTCATTGGCCTGTAAGGTGAGAATTGCCTTACGGGCTTTTTTATTTCACTCCCCTGGATGATATGTTCGCCCGGCGTTTTTCAACACATCTTCTTTATAGAACAACACATCTTTAAATAAACCTTTCGTATACATCTCCGCCTGATCGCCGAAGTGTTTGGAATTGGGGTCGCCGCTTTCACCGCCGGCGAGTAATGATTTTGCTTTTACCTTCTTACCAAATTCTACGGCACAAATAAAACTGTTGCCATTGTAGCCATATCTTTTTAAGGAGCCACTATTGTATCTACTCACAAACGAAGGCAAACATCCCCAGGTAGAGGCAGCCATTCCTACCGGCAAACTTGGTTTATTATCATCATATGTTTCATTCAGATCGCCTGTCAATCGTTGATAACGGTTAATCTCGCCCCAGGACATTTTCCAGCTGCCGTATCTGGCAGTTAATTCGTTTACAACAGAAAGTAAGGTGCCGGTTAATTCGGCGGTTAAGGCGGTTTGAGTATATATATGCACCCGCGTTACCAAATCAACCTCTTTTCCATTTACCCGTACCTGGCTCATCAGGGGTAATAATTTTTGTATCCACTCAATGGCCAGGGTAGTGGCCACAGAAGAAACAGTCGATTGCAGGTCCCATTGCTTTAATAGGCTGATTGGTTCGGCCAGTTTAGTATATATAGAATCGCTTTTTGAAAGGTCTTTTTCATATCCCCTGATGAGGGCGGGAATTAACTCTTCAAAGGCCGAAAGGGTGGTGTTATACCCATTAGCGATCATGGAATCGATGGTGAATTTTTGTGCCTTCGCCAACAAGCGCGCTGCGGTAATGCCCCGGAAGTTTTCTGGCTCGGTTAACATATACGCAGGGTATTGCGCTTTTTTCGGACTGCTACTCCCAGAAGCGGTAAACGGTGTGGAATTACAGTTCTGAATAAATCCACTGGCCGGGTTGTACAAATGAATGGTCTCATTCAATGTATGCAGGCCCTTCCAGTCAGTGGCTTTTGTACTGCCATCCACTGGCTGGCTCCAGTCATAGGCGGTATTGCGACGCGGAATAAAATTGCCGTGCCAGTACGCAATGTTTCCTTTATCATCTGCAAACACCGTGTTATTAGAGGCGTTCGATAAGAGCTCCATATTCTTTTTAAACGTTTCGAATCCATTTGCTTTGGTACGCTGCCACGATTGTATCAATGAACTCATAGAACGGTTATTGGCCTTTACACTGAGCCATTTACCATTCCGGCTACCCATAACAGGGCCATGTTGCGTGTACCAGGTGTGGATGGTTGTCGTTTTTATTTGATCACCATCTTTGTAACTGAGCGTAACAGCGCGTTGCTTTACCGGTAATTGCTTTTTTTCGTATTGATAAAACAATTGCTTCCCCTGTTTGCTGATCGTTTCTGCATACAGATCAGATACATCTGAATAGCCGGAAGTATGCATCCACCCGCAATGCTCATTAAATCCCTGGTAAACGAATAGTTGTCCCCAGGTTACAGCTCCATATGCATTCAGACCTTCTTCACTGATCACATGTACTTCGGGTCTGAAATAAAATGTTACATGCGGATTGATATATAGTATAGCATTGCCCGATGCCGTACGGGTTGGCGCCAGTGCAAATCCATTGGAACCGGTGGCTGTTTCTTCCTCTATTTTCCTGGCCTGAACCGTGGTTGTGGGATCGTTGGTATAGAATCTTTTTAATTCGTCAATGGTTAACCCGCCGCTTTGAATGGCTGCAATGCTGCCGTCCGTCCACATAAGCTGGAACCAGGGCTCAAAACGGGTGAGTAATGCGGGTTTTACCGATGGGTGTTTGTATAAATAATAGTTAACGCCAGCTGCAAAGGCATTCAACAGTTTTTTTAACCAGGCCGGACTGTTTATATAGTCGCTTTTGGCGCCGGCCGAATCGATCAGCAGGCGGGTGTATAGATCGGTATACAGGTTTTTTTCGCAGTAAATTTCTGCACTTCGGCCTAAAATATCAATGTAATTGGCTTCCACTCTTTTAAAATCATCTTCACACTGGGCATACAGTAACCCAAATACGCAGTCGGCATCGGTTTTTCCATAAATATGCGGAATACCCCAATTATCACGGATGATAGTAACCTGTTTTGCCTGTTGCTCCCACTGCTTTATTTCTTCTTTGGTTTGGGCTACCAGGGACACCGGAAATAACAAGCAGGCAATCAATAATTTTCTCATAGTGTTTAAAATTACCAAACCAATTTTACATTTGGGGCTGCGTTTTTTATGCGGCAGACGGGGGAGTGTTGCCATATTTCCACAGCATTGCAGCAGGCTGGAATGATTATTTCAGAAGTTAGAAAAAGGATATTCTTATGAAAAAGACTAATATTTTCTACCAGCTGCTGGCCGGTTTGGCGATATGTGGTTGCATGTATTGTGGAAATGGTGGTGAAAATAAGGGTACACAGGGAAATGATTCAACTGGCAATAATGCTGATTCAATGAATGCGGTACATCATGTTGACCCCGCCAACGCCTATCCGCAACCGCCGGTTACCGGTAGTAACCAGGATAGCAGCCGTACAAAAGATTCAGGCAAGTTGAAGGATACGCAGAACAGACCCGGCTATTGATCGGTTAAAATAATTACTGATTAGTGATTTCTATTTCATGGTAAGTTTTGAATCAGTACATAAAAAAGAAGGAGCTATTTAAAAGCCCCTTCTTTTTTATTGGTGGAAATAAGTGTTAGCCTAATGATTTGAGCCATTTTACCAGGTCATCGCGGGTTTTACCCGTTTTTTCCTGCATGCGGCCCATCCATTCTTCATCTTTACCCTCTTCATATTTAATATCATCGTCTGTTAAGTTACCAAAGGCTTGCTTAATCTTTCCTTTCCACTTATTCCAGTTGCCTTTAATTTCTAATTTATCCATATTGTAACTGTTTGGATATCTCAGTTAAAAACATGTGCCAGCATTTGTTCTATTGGTGCTAGTGCTTATTTTTGCCAAAAAAGGGACAGATTGAAACAAACAATAAAGGCTATTTTTCTTGATATTGACGGAACCCTGATAACTACCCAAAAAGCAATATCCAACAATGTAACTACTGAAATACAACGAGTTCAACGTGTTTACAATACACCCATGTACTATATTTCAGCCCGGATGCCCAAAGGGATCAATACAGTAGGCAGTCAACTGAAATTGAATGAGCTTAAGATCGCCTATACCGGGGCGCTTATTTTGGATGATAAAAAAATAATAAGAGAATCTCACATTACTTCCGACATCAGTTCAGGAATTATAAAGGAAGTCACTGATGCCAACATTGAATATGTAGGGCTTTACTCTTATGACAGCTGGTATGTGAATAGTGATAATT
>NZ_JBJMLX010000265.1:0-14183 GCF_045805085.1 Niastella sp. | reverse complement strand
GGCATTATTATTTGAGCGCCAGCAGATCCATACTTTGTACCGGCCTTTAATGATCAGCGGGGTGGTCATTTCAAACCAGTTCATTTTTCCGCTTGAGGTCCTCAGCGTTTTAAAGCTAAGCCGGTCGTTCCAGAAGAAAAGGTCTTTTGAGCCAGGGTTGTTACAGAAATAATCTACCGTTCCGGCGTTCCAGGTAATATCCTTGAGATCGCCGGGATTGAATACTACACTTTTGCCCCCTTTTCTAAAAATAGAGGTCAGCTTCATGATCTCGGGCTGTTCGGCTACATCCCAGTATACCGGTGTTGGGTAGCGTACCTTGATATAGAGATTGTCATTCAGGTCGTGTAATACGCCATTGGTGCAGGCAATGTCGCTGTTCACTCTGTTTATCAGGATCCCTTGCGGAAGATTATTGACCAACTCATAATTAACCAGCACATTCTCTCCCTGCAAATTAATGGTAATTACTTCCTGTGGAACCAGGGTTTCGTGCGCCGGCGTCATAACCAGGTCGGCAATGAATTTTAAACCGGTTAAAATGTGATAGCCAACATACATGTGCAGGCTGTCTTTGGGGTCTTTTACATTGGCATTAGTAGTTGTATATTTTTTCTTCAGGTCATCGTAGCTGTAGATATTATTGGCGGCATATACGGCATCTGATTGCGCCAGCACGGTAAACCAGTTAGGGGTAGTATCGTTCTTGTAGGTTAATTTAAGGATGGTGCTGTCGAACCCTGTTTCTTTAAGCGCCTTTGCAAAAATGCTGTAATTCGTATTGCCATTTAACTGGTCAAGAAGCGATTTCTTACTTGGTATCAATACATGGTCAATGGAATGCAGAATGCCATTGCCGGTACGGATGTTGGGTTGTAAGATAATGGCCCGCCTGTTCACGATATAACGGGAAACGCCATTCTCGTTGTTGATGCCGGTTACCAGGTATTCCCCATACATGGTAGGTACGGGCAATTTACCATCGGTAAAGGCGTTGGTGGCAATCGTATCTGTAAGTACATGGTAGCGTACCAGTGTTTTCAGGTCGTCGGTGGAAAGGTCATCAAGCGATGTTTTACCAATTTCCTGCAGATAGCTTTTTATGGCATCATTCGTGGGGGCAAACATAGTATAGGCGCCATAGGCGTTCATATAAGCATAGGTGCCCGATCTGTCGAGCACCTTGATGAACTCTGAATAAGTATCGGGATATTTTTCCAGGTAACCCACCAGGTTGGTGTCTTCGGTTGTCAATGACGCAATGTTTATTTTTTTACATTGCGACAAACCGGCCACCATCAATATGATGAGGAGAAGAAGCGCAGCTGGTTTAATTTCTTTTTTCATAAAAACAAGTTTTATTGAAAACTATTGGTAGAAGGGGTTTTGTTCAAGGTTTTTGTCGGTGCTGAGCTCATAGGAAAAGATGGGGAAATAATGGCTGTTATAGTCTTTATATTTGTTCAGGGCGCTCTGTTGTCGTTCGGGTGGGGTAGCATTCACTACCATATTCATCAGAATATCCAGCCGTTTATAATTATTTCTTTTGGCGTTGCGCAGTAGATCGTACCAGCGTTTACCTTCAAAAGCCAGTTCCCGGGCGCGTTCATCCAGTATAAAGTCGGTGATCAGGTCTGTGTCTGATGGGCCAGGGTTGCGGTCGGTAGCCGGTAATGCATGGCCGCGGCTTCTTATATCATAAACGATCTTCAATGCTTCGGCGCCTCTGCCGGTCTGGTTCAATGCCTCGGCTTTCAACAGTAGGATGTCGGCATAGCGATAAACGATCCAGTGATTATAGGAGGCGTCCTGGGTAGCGTTCCAGATCGGTTTTTCTATGGCGTTGCTGGCGCTTACCAGCGATGCATTGTCGCCGCGGTAATCTACGCTGTCTGCGTTTACATAGTCGATGGTATATATATCCTCCATCACTGCATCAGCGGCCTGGTACCTTCTTTTATTAGTGCTGAACATGGGGTAGAAGGGGTTAAGGGCTTCCTTGCTGAATTGTAATTCAAAGATCGATTCAGTTGAATTTCCCTGAATGAATATGTCGTAAAAAAAGTTCCTGTTGGTGCGCAAACCATACCTGCCGGACTGTATCACTTTATCGCAGGCTGCAATACAGTCATCGTATTGGTCCATCCACAGGTAAACATCAGCCATCAGGGCGTAAATGGTATATTTTGTTACGCGTCCTTTGTTCTGGTCATTTGAGCTATAATTGAAAACGGCCATGGGTTCGGCTGTTTTCAGGTCGCTGACGATCTGTTGTAATACGTCTGCCTGTTTGCTTTTGGGCAGTTGCTGCAACTGGTCATCACTGGTAGTGGCCTGCAATTTGAGTGGTACATCACCAAAGCTGCGTGCCAGGTAAAAATACATCAGGGCGCGTATGGTATAAGCTTCTGACAGGTAAGCATGCAATTGCTCCTCGGTAAGCGTTTTATCCTTTTTCAGCACACCGGGGCCCAGGTCGATCACCGTATTGCAATAGTTAATGGTCCTGTATATTCCCCGCCAGTTTACAATGGTATTGGTTGAAAGCAGGTTGACGTTATATATGTCAATGTCGTAATTGGTGGCGCCTGAGGAGGGTGTTACCATATCGGCACGCAGTTCGCCCCACATAAACAGGTATTCGGCCATGCTGCGGTCAGATATGCCGGGCGGGTTACCAATGAGTGAGGCATAAATGCCATTCACGGCCGAGGACAGCTGTTCTTTGGTTTGCCAGAATTCGTCGCCTATGATCCCATCAGACGGTTTCAGGGTGAGCCATTTCTTACAGGAAGAAGCGCCTGTAACCAGCAGCAACATGAAGAAGGCGAGATATATTTTCCTAAGCATGTTCATTGCGTTCGTTGATTTTAGAAGGTGGTGGTTAAACCGATGGTAAATGTTTTTGAAGGCGGTGTCATGGAGTTGTCCATTGCTACGCGGAACGGATCACTGCCTCTTACTGCTACTTCAGGGTCCTGACCGGTATATTTGGTAAAGGTCAGCAGGTTTTCGGCCGTAAAATAGGCACTCAACGCGGACAGTTTTAATTTGCTCAGTGATTTGGAGGAGAAGTTATACCGAACGGTGGCTGAGCGCAACCGCAGGAAGGAACCATCCTCTACATAGCGATCAGACCCCAGGTAGTTATAACCGGTGGCCCAAACAGCCCTGGGCATATCAGTTATATCGCCTTCTTTTTTCCATCTTCTCAGTACAGCTGTGCTTTGGTTATCGAAGTTGTACATGGAAGTGGTAGTCATTTTAGTACCGTTTATCAGGTCCTGTCCCAGGCGATAGTTACAGAAAATGGTCACTCTCAGCACGCCTTTCCAGCTGAACACGGGACCAAAACCACCAATGAATTTCGGATTGCCATTACCGAGGTAAACCACATCCATATAGTTAATGTTCCCATCGTGGTTAATGTCTTCATAAATGGCATCCCCCGGCTGGAACAAATAATCAACGTTGGGATAATTAAAGCGCATATAAACGGTTTGCCCATTGGGGCCTATTATCTGCTGGCCTTTGGCGTCGCGGGCAATAGTGGCGTTTTTGTCGGCATATACGCCTTTAAAGCGGAACCCGTAAAAAGAGCCGAAGGGATTGTTTTCCTGTAACAGGGATTTGTACTGGCCATTGGCTTCTATATTTCCTTTTTGACGGGGATAGTATTCAGATATTTTTCGAATGATGTTATCGTTGTGCGCGATGTTGAAGTTGAACTCGATGCTATAGTTCTTCTTTTTAACCAGTACCGCATTCAGGTTTACTTCCCATCCCTGGTTATCCATGGTACCTACGTTCATATCTACTTTATCGAAACCGGTAAAGGAGGAGATCTGTAAACCGGGTGAATACATATGGTCGATCCGGTTGCGGTACAGGTCAACATCCATACTGATGCGGCGATTCAACGCAACGAGGTTGAAACCCAGGTTCAATCCTTTATTTATTTCCCAGGAAAGGTTGTTCAACTCCATTCTCGATGGGTAAATGGCCGACTGGCCGAGATATGAATAATTGTATGTGCCGTAGGTGTTGTAGAAAGTATAATCATCTTTTGGTTCCCGGCCCGAGTGTCCATAGCTACCGCGTATGCTCAGGTCGTTGATCCATCGCTGAAAGGGTTTCATGAACCACTCGTCACTCATGCGCCAGCGGGCCGATACGGATGGAAAGTAGCCATACCGGTTGCCTGGGCCGAACTTCGAGTTGCCATCCATCCGAATGGCCGCATTGAAAATATAGCGGTCTTTATAAGAATACTGTCCGTTCAGCAGGGCACCGATAGAACGGGTTTGTATCTGGGTGGCAGTAAGGTTCAGATCGGTATTGGCGGTACGGGAAGGCACGGATGGATCCTGCAGATCGGTAGAAGCGGTATTGGATGTTTGCGCCTGGTGCGATACGTATTTGTAATCGCTTGTGAGGAAGGTGGAAAACAGTACGAGCCGGTGATTTTCTTTCAGGTGCGGGGTATAGGTAAGACTTGATTTTGATTGTACGCTAAAAGCGTCTGCATCGCCATCATATACCCGGTTCACAACGGTTTCTGTCCAGGGCCTGCCGGTAGCTATCTGCGGCAGGAATGATTTGTTCTTGGTATTGTTGATATCGAACTGAATATCGAAGTTGGCGAAAAGAACCGTTGGTTTAAGATCGTATTGCAGCGTAAAGTGTGGTATGATGCGTTCAGAAAGGATATTGCGCTTAGCGGCCCTTGCCATAGCAACCGGGTTAACAGTTCCTACCACATAGTTTTTGCTGTCGATACCTCCATATTGCCCCTGCACATTGGCAGCCGGTGAAAAGAAATTAGGGGTTTTGTTTCCATACTCGTCATATTCATAAATGCTCATGTTGGGCATTTTTTCATAGGCAACCTGCAGCATGTTGTCGGCATAGTTGCGGTCGTTGCTGGAGTGTGAATACGACAGGTCGGTACGGAAGCGGATCCGGGCAGACACCGTATAATCGAGGTTGATACGGGTGTTGATGCGGGAAAGTGCGTTCCCGATGGTTGTACCTGTTTGTTTGGTATAATCGAGCGATGTAAAATAGCGGGCTTTTTTGCCGCCACCGTTCATGGATAAGTTATGGTTCTGAATATATCCTGTTTGACGGATGGCGCTGACCCAGTCGGTATTATTGCTGTAGTTATAATACGAATAGGGGTCATTGGGATCGTATTGAAATTCTTTTTGCGTTTGTGTATTGAGCGGAACGCCATTGCGGTTCATCACCATTTCGGGGATCAGCATGGAATATTGATCACCGTTCAGCATGGGAATGGCCTGGGGCGCTTTTGTCACTGAAGCTTTAAATGTATAGGTTAACTGTGGTTTACCTATTTTACCTCGTTTGGTTGTGATGATCAACACACCGCCGGCGGCGCGGGCGCCCCATACAGCAGTGGCAGCGGCATCTTTCAACACGGTTATATCTTTTATATCGGAAGGGGCAATGTTCAGCAGGGCGGCATATCCCTGTTCGTCGGCCGTTCCAAAGTTGAAGTCGGAAGGGATCGTTGTTTCATACGGCATTCCGTCTACTACTATCAACGGGTTGTCTGAAGAGTTGATGGAGGAGGTACCGCGGATCTTGATACTCATGGCGGCGCCAGGGTCGCCCGAGTTGGCTGTGATGTCGAGGCCTGGTAGCCGCCCCTGCAATGCCTGATCTATGGAGGTAGATTGCATCTCTTCCATTTCCTTGCCACTGATAGTTGCCGAAGCAAACGTGCGGTCTCTTTCCGAAACCGGCATCATGCCATTGTCGGTCTTTTTTTCGGCTATCACTATGATCTCATCCATATCTGCTTTAACCGGCAATTGTATATTGATAGCGGTTCGGCCCGAAAGGTTTTGTGTTACTGATTGATGGCCGATGTAGGAAACCAGTAATTTGTTTTTAGGGTTCGAGATCCTGAGTGCGTAATTGCCATCTATATCAGTAGTTACACCGCGGATAATACGTTCGTCATTATCGATTTCGGTTACTGACGCACCATGGATGGGCGATTTGTCGCGGCCGCTGGTGATCTTACCGCGAACAATGAGTGGTTGGGTCTGGGCATGCAGGTGGCCAATGGGAACCAGGGCAACCAGAAGCATAATTAGTATAGAGCCGGGTGAAAACAATTTTTTCATATGTCAGTTTTGCGAAATGATCATTTGTTGGGTTGCAGGCACATATTAATTGAATGGATCACAATACGGTCGGCCAGTACATTGCTGTTCACAGGGTCAAGGGAAGCAACATTTCCAAACGAATCTTTAAAAGCCAGGCCTCCGCCAGCCGAACTGATCACATTAATGACGCCTGTCTGGTCGCTCAGATTCGTGAAATTGGTTTTGCTATCCTGCACTTTTCCATCAGCAATTACTGTTTGTTGTAAAATGTGGAATTTCAGGAAGGATTCTACCTGTTCTATTTCATTGCCTGCAGTGGGCGTATAATTGGGCACTTTACCCGTGCCGCTAACGGTGCCGGGCAGCAGCCCATTCGTAACAGCGGTTTTTATGGCGTTGCTGTCGGGGATTAAAAAAGTGCCGAAGAAGCCAAGTGGTACACCGGTGATGGCGCCGGTAGTGGCGGTATACAGTTTTGAATTTTTCAGGTACTGGAAAAAATGATAATAGGGTGAATTGGGCAGTGCCGCTAATGCTTCCAATCGTTTTCCGGGGGTGATGGCAGAAAAAAGCGGCAGGCCATCAGTATAATAAGCGATCCCGTTTTTCATGAGTTTGGTGTCTGTAACTGTAACTCTTGAGTTGTTATCTATATTACCGGCCGCATAAAACTGGCCGTTATCATATTTGATCAGTTCGCCGCCCACCGTTGCAATAATGCCCTGGCCGCTTAAATTGCCCAACTCATTATTCGGGGTGGCTACCACACACATATTGATCAACCGGTTCAGGGTGCCCTTGGGATCACTGGCGCCAAGTACGCCGGGAATAGTATTTACCCATGAACTTCTATTGCCATCCCAGTCAAAACCCAGGGCCCGTATCTTATCGTCCGTCATCATTAAAATGGTGTATTTGAAATTGGGATTGGTAATGGTCGATTTCAATTCCTGGTTCAGCAGGCGGGTCATGAGCGAATATTGGGGATCGAGATAGGGGCGTGCATATACAGTGGAGAACAGGTTCGATTCCTGTACCTTATGGGCGCCGTAGAAGAATCCATTGCTCAATATTTTTTTATCTACGATATCGGTGCCCGCATTGAATCTTGCTTCTTCGCCCAGGAAATTACCTGAAGTGGCAAATTTGGTTGGCCATACCGGGGTTTGCCACAGATGCGCGTTTAAAAAGTCGATCAGGCTTTGAATAGGCAGCTTGCTCAGGTTATTCAGGTCATTATTGTAGTGTTCCAGTACCACCTTTTTAAGGTAAGGTTCCAGTACATCGTTGGTAGGTGCGAAAATGGTATAGCCATTCATTTGACCGTCATTGTCCTGCTGTTTAAAGTAATTCTCATTATTTAATGAAAATCCAAGGCCTGAATTATAGAATTTTACATACACTTTGTCGCTGCTGTTATTTAGGATCTGGTACTTTGTAGTGGCGTCTGCATTTTCGGTATAGGTAACCATGAACTGTTGAAACAGGCTGTTGAACAGGCTGTATTCAGGTTTTGAAGCAAGGTATTTTTCAATATTCTGTAAGGGTGATAATACTTTATCTATTGCATGTATGTTGCCATTCTCGGCAGCGATATTCGACTCTGTGATACTGGCATCGAGAATATTAAGACCGGTGAACGAGGAGTTGGGGTAAAAATAATTGTAATCGGCCGCCGTGATTTTGGAGTCGGTAAAAAAGGGATTGGTGAAATAAGAGATGTATTTATTATTATTATCTGACGACACATAGCCACCATTCCTGTTGGAGGCTATGGTGTGGATCAGCTGGCCGCCCACTGTTGCTGTGTCGAACAGATCATAATAGGCCGTTCTGCGTCTGTACGCCTTGTCTGTTACCCAACCGGTAGTAGATTGATAGTCATCGAGGCGATCGGTATTGAATGAATTGTATACCAGACAATAACGAATAATTCTTTGAGCCTTCACAGAGTCAAGGGCGTCAATACCGCTTAAACTGTTCTCTTTAAAATATTTATTGAAGGCTTCATCGGTTGGGGCGAACAAGGTCCAGTAGCCGGCATTGCTTAAAATGTCTTTGTAACCGGCTTTATCTATACAGGCAAGCAATAAATTGAAATTACCCTTGCTTTTAAGTACCTGATAAATAGGAGGTTCAAGACCTTCGGGCCGGCTGTAAAATTTATCCCATTCTTTTTTTCGGCAGTTAACTAATAATACACAGGATGAGATAAGAACATAGCAAAATAGTAGCGATCTACGCATGACTGGTGATTGTTTAGTCTTGGTTTAGAAAACAGCGTGCAACGTAAAGCCGTAGCTTTTCCCTAGGGGCTGATGAGCGATGCTTTTAAATGCTTATGAAAGTGAAATAGTAATGAAGACGAAGAAAAATTGTATAAGATAGCAATCACAGCAGTGGTGATTGCTGCAGGTAATAAGTGCAACATGGCAAGTCAGTTTCGTTTTGGTTGGATAGCAGTTACTGTAATAAAATTAACAATTCATTGGTCGCGAACTGTCCTGCCGCATCCCGTATGCACCCGATGATCTATGCAATCGTTGCCGGAAGTGTTAATGTGACATTTAATTGAGTGTTAATCTCTTTTAAACAGGATGGAACAGGACGAATGTTGAAACATCTGCCACTAATTTTAACCGCATCAGGCGATTGTTAACTTATAAATAGTGCCAAAATGAGCGTTCAGCAACTTCTACCAAAGGGTATTTGGTTATTACCCTTATTTCTTCTCTTTACTTTTTTTCAAGCCAAATCACAGGATCAAGCCGGTAGTATATTAATTACCGGAAAAATTACAGACGAAAGCGGTAATGGTGTGCCCGGTGCATCCATTCTGGTAAAAGGAACGGGAAAGCGTACCAATGCCAAAGATGATGGCGCCTTTTCTATTCCTGTAAGTACGGGAAACGAAACCCTGGTGGTTACCTCTGTGGGTTTTGCGAAAAAGGAGATCCCGCTAAACGGCCAAACCAATTTGACCATAAGCATGACCAGCGAAAAAAGTACGCTCGAAGATGTGGTGGTGATTGGTTACGGTACGCAAAAACGGCGGAATGTGACCGGCGCCCAGGCTTCGTTCAATGCGAGCAAGCTCGATGAGCGGCCGGTGACAAGGGTTGACCAGGCATTGGTTGGTCAAATGCCCGGTGTGGCTGTTAAACAAACAACCGGTGCAGTGGGAAAAGGTTTTAGTGTGCAGGTGCGCGGTACCGGCACCATTACGGCGGGTAGCGAACCGCTGTATGTGATCGATGGATTTCCGCTGTCAACTTCTTCAGTAAACGCAGCGGGTAACTTTGCCAATGGTAACCCGCTCGACAATATCAACCCGAATGATATTGAAGACATCCAGGTATTAAAGGATGCAGCCTCTGCAGCCATCTATGGTTCCCGCGCCGCCAATGGGGTAGTGCTGATCACAACCAAACGGGGTAAAGCGGGTAAACCAAGGATCAACGTAAACAGTTATGTTGGTTTTAATGAAGCCAACAGAAAGCTCGATATGCTGAACGGCAATGAGTGGATCGATCGTTTTACAGAAATGGTAAATGCCAAGTACGTGGCAGATTATGGGTCAAAAGGTGCTTTGGCCAGCGATGATAGCACACGCCGCCGGCAATTATTGGGATTGGGCTCCACTGGTTACAATACCACTTATATGACCGATCCGCGCTGGGAAGACCCCGCCCATCCGGGCCTGCGGTTCATCAACTGGCAGGACGAAGTTTTCCGCAAAGGCCTGATGCAGAATCACCAGGTTTCTGCCAGTGGCGGTAATGAATATGTTCGCTACTATGTTTCAGGTAATATGGCACGGCAGGAAGGGATGGTGATCAATACTGACTATACCAGTTATTCTGCGCGCGCCAATGTGGAAATAAATGCCAGTAAAAAGCTGAAGTTTGGAATAAATATTACACCCACTTATTCTATTACCAACGACCCAGGTGTGGAAGGGAAAGATAACATTCTGCACCAGGTACTTAGTATGAGTCCGGTACAGGAAGATACCATGGGCCTGTTCCCGAATACTGCACTGAACAACCAGTACAAGTGGAGCAATTCTACAAACAGCCCTTATGCAAAATTAAAGTACATTCTGGGGCAAACCAGGCGTTTCCGTACCATCACTTCTGTCTTTGGTGAATACCAGATCATTCCGGGTTTGTCATTTAAAACAACCGTTAACCTTGACAATACGGATAATGACAGCAAGAGCTATACGCCTTACATAGTGACCAATTCACTGACTACCAGGTTGGCATCCGCTTCTGCACTGGCCAGCGGATCGTTCAACAGCTATCGAAAGCAAACTTTTGTAAACGAGAATACGTTTAATTTCAATAAGACCATCAATAATGTACATGATATTTCTGCGGTAGTTGGTTTTACGTATAACTCCGATAAACTGGATGCACAGGAGATCAAATCGAATGGTGGTTACCGGATCGATGGAGTTCCTACCCTGAACATGGCTTATGGCTACACCAGCACCACTACCGAAACCAGGAATGTGCTGTTGTCGTATTTAGGCCGGGTACAATATTCCTATGATGGCAAATACATGTTGTCTGCCAGTATTCGCCGCGATGGATCGAGCCGTTTTGGGGCCAATTCCAAATGGGGATATTATCCCAGCGCTTCAATAGGCTGGCGGATATCTGAAGAGGATTTTTTGAAATCAATACCGGTTATCAATGATCTGAAACTAAGGGCCAGCTGGGGTAAAGCAGGTAACTATCAAATTCCTGATTATGCTTCAATTCCTCAATTGGCAGCTAATAACTATTCATTGAATAATGCACCGGCTGTTGGTTGGGTTACAGGTAACCTTCCCAATGCTAACCTTACGTGGGAAAAATCTTCAACGTACGATGCGGGGCTCGATGTAACTGTATTAAACAATCACCTGAGCGCCAGTTTTGATATTTATACAAGAAAAAGCTCGGCTTTGTTATTGAATGTGCCTATTCCCTGGACAACCGGTTTCCCTACACAGCTAACCAATATAGGCCAAACCCGCAATAAAGGGTGGGAAGTAGACATCACTTCACGGAATATAGTAAAAGGCCCTGTACAATGGACAACCTCCATTAACCTGAGCCGAAATACCAATAAATTGCTCTCATTGGGTGAGGGACAATCACAAATTATCATTCCTTCGGCTTTTTCAGGGGCGCAACACTCCATTTTACGGGTAGGCGAACCGCTGTACAGCATTTTTGTAATTAAACAAACTGGCATTCTCACGCAGGATGATATCAATAAGAAGGTGGCCACTTTTGGACCAGAAACAGTAGGTGATCCCAAATACGAGGACTTTACGCCCGATGGAGTTATTGACCTCAACGACCGGCAGATAGTAGGACATCCTAATCCAGACTATATATATGGCATAACCAACACCGTTCGTTGGAACGGATTCGATTTGTCTGTGCTGGTGCAGGGACAACATGGCGGCTCTATTTATTCTTTATTGGACCGCGCATTGGGCAGGACCGGACAGGGCACTGTTGATAATGCACTGGGCTTTTTCCGTGACCGCTGGCGTTCACCCGATGATCCCGGAGCAGGTAAAGTAGGCAAAGCATTTTCAACATTTGGTTCCACCGCCAATACCGACTGGTTGTATTCTTCCGATTATATCCGCGTTCGCATGATAACGGTAGGGTACGATCTGAACCGGGTAATAAAAGCGAAGAAAGTATTGTCGGCAGCCCGTGTATATATCACTGCTGAAAACTTTTTTGGCCACGATAAATATAAAGGCGGCCTGAACCCTGAAGCAAACAACACCGATCTGAGTGGTAACAACTTCTTCCCCGAACCAGGCGACTATGGTGGATTGCCTTTACCAAAATCATTGATCCTGGGTGTAAACTTTTCTTTTTAATTAAGCTAATTGAGACTATATGAAAAAAATAGTTGGTTATTCATTGATCGCGATCGCCGGTTTGTTGAGTGCATGTGACAAGCAGCTGGATCAATCACCAATTTCCGGGGTGGCCACTGATAAATTTTATACACAACCGGCAGATTTTATTCAGGGGGTGAATGCGGTATACAGCGGATTAAGAACTTATCCCGACAGGTTATTGAATTTATCTGAAACCAGATCTGATAATTTATATGCCGTATCTGATGGCGGGGTGCGCGATTGGGAAGGTATTAACAGCTTTTATAAAACCATTGCAGGCAACGTATATGTAACGGAAGCCTGGTCGGGAAATTACTCCGGTATTTTCAAAGCCAATTCGCTGCTGGAACAATTAAGCAGTAAAGGGGCTGCTATTATTGCCGATCCAGTGCTAAGGACCCAGCTGGAAGCAGAGACCAGGTTCCTGCGTGCTTATTATTATTTTGACCTGGTGCGCTGGTTTGGCCGCGTACCCATCATTGACAAAACGTTGCTGCCCCAGGAAGCTTTACAGGTTGGTAGAAGCGCAGTAAATGATGTATACAGTTTTATTATTTCTGACCTGAAGTTTGCCGCTGACAATTTACCTGATGCCTATTCTGCAGCTGCTGATAAAGGAAGAGCTACCAAATATGCCGCCAAAGGAACACTGGCATTGGTATATATGACCCGCTCTGGCCCCACTTATGATATCAATGGGCCAGGTTTGGGCGTGAACGAATGGAATCTGGCGCTTCCTTTATTGCAGGAAATTATCGACAGCAAAAAGTTTGTGTTCGGTACCAGCTATGCGAATATTTTCTCCTACACCAATGAAAACAATCCCGAAGTAATATTTGATGTGGAATATAATACCGGCTCAACACCGGTAACAGGCGCTACATTTCCCTGGTTGCTGGTGCCAGATACCTGGTTCCAATCACAGAGTAAACAAACACAGGGTGGTTTAACTATACGACCCGTATCAAACGACCTGCTGAATTCCTATGAAACAGGTGATACACGTAAAGCCTTTTCTATACAATCAGGTTTTACGAATAATAATGTTACCGAAAGCCGCTCCTTCTTTAAGAAATATGTTGATGTTTCCAAAACGCCTTCTAACCGGCTGGACTGGCCTATTAATTTTATTGCATTGCGTTTTACTGATGTTTTAATGATGAAAGCAGAATGCATATTGCATGGTGCACCGGGCTCGCAGACAGATGTGGATGGCATCGTAAACCAGGTAAGAGGCCGCGCGGGTTTAACACCTATAACAAATGTAACGCTGCCAAGATTGATGGAAGAAAGAAGAAAAGAATTTGCAGCAGAAGGTAGCCGCTGGCACGACCTCGTTCGCAGTGGTTTAATAGAATCAACAATGACAACCTGGATCACAAAAGAAGATGTTGGTCATTTTATGCAACCTTTTCAAAAAAATTACATCTTATATCCAATACCACAATCGGAACTGGATGTAAAGCCCGGTCTCTATGATCAAAACCTGGGTTATTAGAAGTAAGTAGAAATAATAAGTCAGCTTTAATACGTGCCACGTTCCTCTTCCTGAGCAAAGCGAAAGAGAACGTGGCATTTTTTTTAAAAAGTGCTACTATATGAAAAAACAGTTGTTTGCATTATTGAGTATTGTATCCCTGTCAGCTACCGCCCAACCTACCCTGGAAACCGGCTCACAAAAGCCCATGCCCGAAACCTGGATCGATGCCACCACCAACCATACCGTTGTACGGCTCACCAACAAACCTGGTAACAATGCCAGCTTTTATTTTCACAACAATCCTTTCGTTGGTAATAAAATGGTTTTTTACAGTACCGATAGTATCAATGGCCACCAGTTGTATACCGTTGATCTGAACACCCGTAAAATTGACCAGGTTACTCATCAGGCTTCGCCTATGAACGGCGAGATCGTAAGCGCCAAAGGAAATAATGCTTATTACCAGATCAGGGACAGTGTGTTTGTAACAAATATCGATAGCAAGCAAACAAAACTGATCTATGTTTTCCCCGCTGATTTTAAAGCAAGCATTACCACCGTAAATGCCAATGAAACTTTACTGGCTGGCTATCGCAGCAGCGATGCAGAAAGAGAAATATACCGGCTGAACCCCGAGAAGCACGAT